>NZ_JBFAOO010000025.1:0-56427 GCF_040675265.1 Microbispora sp. NPDC049633 | reverse complement strand
GTCGCCCTCGTTCTCCCGGTTCTCGTTGTCCACGACCACGACGGGCCGCCCGTCCCTGATGTCGTTGACGGCCCTTTCGATCGGGTCCAGCCTTACCGGGCCCGCCAGCGGCGCCAGGCCGAACGGCTCGGCCGCCGCGGTCACCTCCTGCCACATGACGCCGGGACCGACGCGGGCGATGCGCTGGTCCGGGTCGACCAGCACCGAGCCCATCGCGCCCGTCCTGAGCAGCAGGCCGCCGTCGCACGCGACCTGCGTGCCGTGCCCGGTGGCCTGGACCGCGAAGGGCAGGCCGGACTCGCGCGCCGCCACGATCGCGGCCCGCACGTCCGCGGGGCTCGTCGCCTCGGCGATCAGCGCCGGCCGCGGGTCGATGCTCGAGTACGGCGCCTCCCGGAGTGCGTCGTAGGCGGTGTCGCCGGGGAGGTGCACGGCGCCGCCGAACTCGCGGCGCAGGTCGCGCGCCACGGCCGGTCCGTCGCCGGGCCCGGCCTGCCGGGCCTGGTACGCCTGCCGCTGGACGTGCTGGCTCATCTCGGAAAACCTTCCCTCGTCTCGCGTGTCGACGGCGCGGTCGGGCTGTTGTCCGCCGTGCGCCCCTACTCCTGGCTCCGGACCATGATCTCCCGCGGACGGGCTCCGGGGCATCCGTGGCGACCACGGATTCACCACGGACGCGCCACGGATGGGGGCGAATGGGTGAAGATGTTGCGGTGACGTCGACGGGGCGCGGTGAGGTGTCCGCACGCGAAGCCGAGGTGCTCGAGGCGCTCGGTGCCCATCTGTCGAACGCTCAGATCGCACGGCGGCTGCAGATCTCGGTGCGCACGGTGGAGAGCCACGTGTCGTCGTTGCTGCGCAAGTACGGCGTCGCCGACCGGCGCGCCCTCGCGGCCGTCTTCGAGCAGGCCGCGGCCGAGCGGGCGGCGGCCGAGCGGCACAAAGCCGAGGGGCACCGAGCCGAGGGGCACCGAGCCGAGGGATACGCAACCGAGGGATACGCATCCGGGGGGCATGGGTCCCGGGGACATGGAACCGGGCAGCACGGAACCGGGCAGCGCGACGCCGGGGGGCACGGAACCGGGGGGCACGCGACGCCGGAAGGGCCGCCCGCCCGGCTGGCGGGCCTGCCCGTGGCCCGGACCTCGTTCGTCGGGCGTGAACGGGAGCGCGAGGCGGTCCTCGCGGCGTTCGAGACCGCGCGGCTGGTGACCCTGCTCGGGCCCGGCGGGGTCGGCAAGACCCGGCTGGCGATGGTGGTGGCCGGGGCGGCCGCCGCCTCGTTCGCCTCCGGCGGCGCGTTCGTCGACCTGGTGCCGGTGAGCGAGGGCTTCGTCGCGCAGGCGGTGGCCACCGCGCTGGACGTGACGGAGCGGCCCCGGCAGCCGCTCGACGACGCGGTGACCGAACGTCTCGGCCGGGACCGGTCGCTGCTGGTGCTCGACAACTGCGAGCACCTTCTCGACGAGGTGGCCGCGTTCGCGGTGCGGGTGCTCGACCTGTGCCCCGGCACCCGGATCCTGGTGACGAGCCGGGCCCGGCTGGGAGTCCCGGGCGAGCGCACGATCCCGGTCGCCCCGCTGCCTCCGGCGCCCGAGGCCGAACGGCTGTTCCACGAGCGGGCCGTCGCGGCCGACCCCGACTTCACCGCCGATCCCGCCCTGGTGGCGGAGCTGTGCGCCCGGCTCGACGGCATGCCGCTCGCCATCGAGCTCGCCGCCGCGCGCAGCGCCTCGCTGGGCGCCGACGGCCTGCTGACGGCCCTCGGCGACGTCCTGCGGCTGCTGGTCGGTGGTCGCGGGCCCGACGAGCGGCACCGGTCGCTGCGCACGGTCATCGGCTGGAGCCACGACCTGCTCGGCGAGGACGAGCGGGCGCTGTTCCGGCGGCTCGCCGTGTTCGCCGGCGGCTTCGACCTCGACGCCGCCGTCGCGGTGACGCCCGGCGGCGACACGAGCGAGGTCGCCGACGTCCTCGGGCGGCTGGTCGACAAGAGCCTCGTGGTCCATCTGCGGGGCCGGCCGAGCCGATGGCGGCTGCTGCGGACCGTGCGCGCCTTCGCCGCCGACGAGTTGTCCGGCAGCGGCGAGGAGGCCGGGACACGGGAGCGGCACCTGACGTGGGCGACCGCGGTCGCCGCGGATCTGCAGGCCCGGCTCCCCGGCGAGTGGCGGGACGGCGGATGGCGCGACGGCTTCGACGCCGTGGCCGACGACCTGCGCGCGGCGCTCGCCGCGGCGCCGCCCGGCCCGGGCGAGCGGCCGCATCGCCTGGCCCGGGCGCTGGGCCACCTCACCTACGCGCGGCGGTTCCTCACCGAGTCGCTCCGCCACTACACGGAGGCCGCGCGCCGGGCGCCCTCCCCCGCGGAGGCGGCCCGCGATCTGCGCAGCGCCGCCGACGGCGCGCACGCCATCGCTCCCTCCGGCGACCGGGCCTTCGATCTGCTGCTCGCCTCCGCCGAGCGGGCCCGCGACGGAGACGACGGCGACGGCAGGGCGATCGCCCTCGCCTCCGCCGTCGTCACGGCCAACCGGTTCTCGGCCGGCTTCGCCGAGGAGGTCCCGTACGAACGCCTGTGCGGCCTGCTCGGCGAGGCGGTGCGCGCCGGCGACTCCGGCGACCCCGTGGTCGCGGCGGCGCTCGCCGCCGCGACGGCCTGGAACGCCGGCCCGGAGAAGATGAACCCGGACGCCGCCCTCGCGCGGGCGGCGGTCGCGGCGGCCCGCGTCACGGGCGACCCCGTGCTCGTCAGCGCCGCGCTCGACGCGGTGTGCGCCGCGGAGACCACGGCCGGGCGGCTGCGGGAGGCGCACCGGGTCACCCGGGAGCGCTTCGCCCTGCTCACCGCGATGCCCAGGGACGATCCCCGGGCGGCCCCGGAGATCGTCGACACCTTCACCATGGCCTCGACGTACGCGGTGGCCACCGGCAACCTGCACACCGCGCTGCTGACCGCGCGAGCCGCCCTGGACGACGACCTGCTGGGCCACCACTCCTATCTGTCCGCGCTCAATCTGGTCATCCCCCTGGTGCTCACCGGGGAGTTCGAGGAGGCCCTGCGCCACGCGCCGGCCGTGTGGGACGGCTGGGAGCGGGCCGGCAGCCCCACCGCCGGCTGGCTGTCCCCCGCGGTCGCCGCGATCGCGCTCGCGCACGGACTGCGCGGCGACGAGCACGGATTCCGCTTCTGGCGCGCGCGGGCGACCCAGGTCGCGGGCCGGGCCCGCAACCACGCGTCGTTCGCGACGTTCGTCGACGCGCGCATCGCCGTCCACCTGGCGCGGTACGGCGACGCGGCCGCGCTCGTGGACCTCGTCTTCACGGACTTCCCGCAGGGGCGCTACCAGACGTACGCGCGGGCCGCCGGGGCCGAGCTCGCCGTGGCCGCCGGGCTGCCCGACGCCGCGCGCCGGATCGCGACCGCCGCCGAGGGCAACGAGAACGACTGGGCCGCCGCCTGCCTCGCCCGCGCGACCGGGCGGCTGCACGGCGACCTCGCCGCGCTGGAGGCGTCCGTGCGGGGGTGGGAGCGCGTCGGCGCCCGGTTCGAGCGCGCCTGCACCCTGCTGCTGCTCCCCGGGCGCGCCGCCGAGGGCCGCGCCGAACTCGCGGCCCTCGGCTGCCCGCCGCCGCCCCCGGGCGCCTGACGCCGTACGGGAGCGCACACGCAGAGATGCGTGGTCAGCGGCCCGGTCCCGACGATGGGGAGGTGAGTTCCAGCCGTCCAGCGAAGGAACAACGAGCATGAGCGCAAC
This sequence comes from Microbispora sp. NPDC049633, assembly GCF_040675265.1. Taxonomy (NCBI): domain Bacteria; kingdom Bacillati; phylum Actinomycetota; class Actinomycetes; order Streptosporangiales; family Streptosporangiaceae; genus Microbispora; species Microbispora sp. NPDC049633. Next base: position 52,669 of record NZ_JBFAOO010000025.1, on the reverse strand, counting down.
TTCGACGATCAACGACGAGATCGCGGCCCTCCGCGAGGTGCCCGGGCGCATCGTCGCCGCGTGGGCCGGCAACGACGCCGACGCCTTCGCCGCGGCCTGCACCGAGGACGCCACCATGATCCTGCCCGGTGGCGTCTTCGTCAGCGGACGCGAGGCGATCCGCGACTTCTTCAAGGCGGCCTACGCCGGGCCGTACAAGGGCACCCGGGTGACCGGCGAGCCGATCTCGGTCAAGTTCATCGGCGCCGACGCGGCCGTGCTGGTCACGCGGGGCGGCGTCCTGGCGCCCGGCGAGACCGAGGTCGCGCCCGAGCGGGCCATCCGGGCCACCTGGGTGCTCGCCCGGCAGGACGGCACCTGGCTGATCACGGCCTACCAGAACACCCCGATCGGCGCGGCGGCCTGATCCGCGCGCGGAACCGGCGACGAGGAGGACTCCGCGGAGTCCTCCTCGTTCCGTTTCCGGGGGCCCGCTCGTCAGCGGCCGGTGCTGCGGGCCCGAACGCCCAGGTGCTCAAGTGGTCAAGCGGCGCGGGCGGCGCGGCGGCGCGGGCGGCTCAGGCCGCTCGGGCGGCTCAGGCGGAGATCTCCACCCGGGTGTGGTCGCCGACCAGCAGGCGGTGCCGCGCCGCGCCGGGCCGGGTGGGGCCGATGACGGCGCCGCGCCCGATGATCGAGCCGTACAGGCCGGGGACGTCGGAGATCGAGGCCCCGTCCAGCACGATGGAGTCGGCCAGCCGGGTGCCGCGCAGCACGCAGCCCGCCCCGACGGAGACGTTCGGGCCCAGATGGCAGTCCTCCACCAGCGTGCCGGGGCCGATGATCGCCGGCCCGGTGACGACGGAGCGCACCACGCGGGCGCCGGGGGCGACCAGGACCTGCTCGCCGAGCTCGCCGAGCAGGCGGCGGTTGCACTCCAGGACGTCCTCGGCCTTGCCGGTGTCCTTCCAGTAGCCGCGATACTCGGTGGCCTTCACCGCCGCGCCCCGCGCCAGCATCCACTGGATCGCGTCGGTGATCTCCAGCTCGCCCCGGCGGCCGGGCCGGATGGCCTCGACCGCCTCGTGGATCGCGGCGGTGAAGAAGTAGACGCCGACGAGGGCCAGGTCGCTGAGGGGGTGCGCGGGCTTCTCCACCAGCCGCCGCACCGCGCCCGCCGCGTCCAGCTCGACGACGCCGAACTCGCGGGGGTCGGGCACGCGGTGCACCACCACCTGGGCCGCCGGCCGCCCGGCGCGGAAGTCCCGGGCGATGCCGGCGATCCCGTCCGGGAGCATGTTGTCGCCGAGGTACATGACGAAGTCGTCGTCCCCCAGGAACGGCCGCGCCAGCCGTACCGCGTGGGCCAGCCCGAGCGGCTCGTGCTGCGGGATGTAGGTGACCCGCACGCCGAGACGGTCGCCGTCGCCGATCACACGCGCGATCTCCGAGCTCCAGTGACCGACGACGAGCCCGATCTCCGTGACGCCGCAGTCGCGGATGTTGCCCAGCACGTGCTCAAGCACCGGCCGGTTCGCGATGGGGATGAGCTGTTTGGGCATGGAGTAGCTGAACGGCCGCAGCCGCGTGCCCGAGCCGCCGGACAGCACCAGGGCCTTCATGCGATCAACCCCTTCGGTCGCGCCTGGGCCGCCTGCCGGTCCTCGCGCTCGCGCCGCAACCGGTCCCGGTCCACCTTGCCGCCGGCGGTGCGCGGCAGGTGGCCCACGACGGTGAAGCTCACGGGCGGCATGGCCCTGCCGAACCAGCGGCGCAGCGCCGCGCGCCAGGCGGCGGGCGTCGCCTCGGCCGCGGCCGGCGCGCGCGGGACGACGTACGCCGCCAGGCTGGCGACCTGGCGGTGCGCGCCCGGCACGGCGACGACGGCGCATTCGGCCACGCTGTCGTGCGCGTTCAGGGCCGCCTCGACGTCGCCGAGCTCCAGCCGGATGCCGTTGAACTTGACCTGGAAGTCGCGGCGGCCCTCGAACTCCAGCACGCCGTCCTCCGTCCACCGGCCCCGGTCGCCCGTGCGGTAGTACCGGCCCCGGCGGGCGGACCCGCGCGGCGGGCGGAAGGCGGACCGCTCCCCCGCCGCGGCGCCGGCGTACCCGGGGGTGAGGTAAGGGCTGCGGATGACGAGCTCGCCGGTGACGCCGGGCGGGCAGTGGCGGTCCAGCTCGTCCAGCACCAGCACCACACGCCCGGGGATGGGCCGGCCGATCGGCACGCGGCCCTCGCCCGTCTCCGTCACCTCGTGCCAGGTGGCGAGGATCGACTCGGTCGGGCCGTACAGGTTGACCAGCCGGGTCGTGGGCAGGGCGGCGCGCAGGCCGCCGACCAGCTCGGCGGTGAGCGGCTCGCCCGCCAGCAGGAGGTGGCCCAGGGCGGGCGGGCGGCCCTCCGGCCCGACAGCCGCGATCGCCTCGAGCAGGCGGCGGGCGAAGCTGGGCACGGTCTGCAGGTGGGTGACGCGCTCGGCGGTGAGCCAGTCGGCGAGGCGCTCCGGGTGCGCTCTGATCTTCGGCGGCACGGGGCAGAGCGTCGCGCCCGCGACGAGCGGGGCGAACATCTCCACGAGGCTCGCGTCGTAGCCCGGCGCCGCCCACTGGGCCACCCGGGCGCCGGGCCCGATCCGGAACTCCCGGGCGAACCAGGTCACGAACTGCGCGAAGCCCCGATGAGTCTGCGGGATGCCCTTGGGCCTGCCGGTCGAGCCGGAGGTGTAGGCGACGTACATCAGGTCGTCCGGGTCCACGCCGGACGCGGCCGGCGAGACGGACGAGTCGGACGAGTCGGACGAGTCGGATGCGGCGGCCGGGGTCGGCGTGGGGGCCTCGGCCGGCCCGAGCAGGCCGGCGACGTCCAGGACCGTCCCGCGGAGGGTGCGGCGGTACCAATCGACGAGGTCGTCCCGCTCTGTCGCGTCACTCCCCGCCGCCTCACCTCTAGCCACGCCGCCGGAGACGCCGTCGAGCAACAGCCACGCGGGGCGCAGGTCCTCCAGCACGGCGGCGCCGCGCTGTCCGGCCGCGCCGGGGTCCAGGCAGAGCAGGTGGGCTCCCGCGCTCAGCGCCCCGAGCACGGCGGCGGCCTGACGCGGGCCGGGGTCCATCCGCACGGCCACCGGCCGGCCCGCGGCGCCGCTCGCGGTCAGCGCCGCGGCGACCGCGGTCGCCTGACGCGCCAGCTCGGCGTATCCGACGCCGTGGCCGCCCAGGGCGATCGCGACGTCGTCCGGCCGGGTCAGCGCGTGCCGGAGCACCCGCTCGTGGACCGGCCGGAAAGTGAGCGGTACGCGCATCTCGGTCCCCCTCGGAACGCGGCTCGTCTCGTGCGCAACCGGCAGCGCGGCCGGGCGGTCATCCACGTGCCCGCACGAATTCGGTGATGGACGAGACGACGTAGTCGATCATCTCGTCGGTCAGGCCCGGATACACCCCGACGTGGAAGGTCTGGGTGGTGATGATGTCGGTGTTGGTCAGCTCGCCGACGACGCGGTACGGCTGGTCCGCGTAGGCCGGGTGCCTGATCAGGTTGCCCGCGAACAGCCGGCGCGTGCCGATCTTGCGGTTCTCCAGGAAGTCCACCAGCTCGCCCGCCCCGAACGGCGCCTGCGGGTCGACCGTGATGACGAAGCCGTACCAGCTGGGGTCGCTGCGCGGGGTCGCCTCGGGGAGCAGCAGGTGCGGCACCCCGTCCAGGCCCTCGCGCAGCCGCCGCCAGTTGCGCCGCCGCGTCGCGCAGAAGTCGTCGAGCTTGTCGAGCTGGCTGAGGCCGAGCGCCGCCTGCAGCTCGGTCGCCTTCAGGTTGTAGCCGACGTGCGAGTAGATGTACTTGTGGTCGTAGCCCTTCGGGAGCGTGCCCATCTGGTAGTCGAACCGCTTGAGGCAGGTGTTGCTCTCACCGGGCTCGCACCAGCAGTCGCGGCCCCAGTCGCGCAGCGACTCGACGATCCGGGCCAGCACCAGGTTCGAGGTGAGGACGCAGCCGCCCTCGCCCATCGTCATGTGGTGGGCCGGGTAGAAGCTCACCGTCGCGAGGTCGCCGAAGGTGCCGGTGGGCTCGCCGTCGTACAGGGCGCCGACGGCGTCGCAGTTGTCCTCGATGAGGAAGAGGTCGTGCTCGGTCGCGAGCCGGGCCATGTCCACGACGTCGAACGGGTTGCCCACGGTGTGCGCGATCATGATGGCCTTGGTCTTCGGGCCGATCGCCCGCTCCACCGCCTCGACCGTCGGGTTGTACGTGCCGAGCTCGACGTCCACGAAGACCGGCACCAGGCCGTTCTGCAGGATGGGGTTGACCGTCGTCGGGAAGGCCGCGGCGACCGTGATCACCTCGTCGCCCGGCCGCAGCCGCATGTCCTGCAGGCGCTGCGAGGTCAGCGCGGAGACGGCCAGCAGGTTCGCGGAGGACCCGGAGGTGGTGAGGAACGCCTTGCGCCGCTTCATCTTGCGGGCGAACAGCGACTCGAACTTACGCGCCCGCTGACCGGCGGCCACCCGCAGGTCCAGCGCCGCCTCGACCAGGGCCACGCGGTCCTCGACGTCGTGCACCGCCCCGGTCGGCCAGATCTCGGTCACCCCGGGCACGAATTCCCCGCCGGTCTGGACATCCTGGTGATACTTGCGGACCTCGTCCAGGATCAGCGCCTTGTGATCGTTCATCTCAGGTCCTTGTCGGTCGAGTGGACGGTGCCGGTCGTCTTCCGGCCGGCCACGGGCAGGTCACGGGGGAGCCACGGACGCACCGTCCCAGCATCCGGCGGCGCCGATCGCCCCGCATCTCCTGGATTGCCGCCCAGGGGCCGTAATTCGCGCCGTATTACGCGCGGCGTTTTCCCCTTTCGCACGCCGGGAGATGCGGCGGGCGGCGGGCGGGAATGACGATGCGAACGGAGAATCGCGTCAGGATCCGGCGGTACGCCGGAAATATCGACGGGGACGCGCCCGGCAACACCAGGAAACACATTCCCATTTCGACTCAGGAGCGTTTCATGCGTTTCCTACCCGACCAGCGGGACCTGAAAGTGGCGGTCGTCGGACTCGGCTACGTCGGCTCGTGCCTGGCGGCGATCCTGGCCGACCGCGGCTGCACGGTCACGGGCGTGGACATCGACACCGCCCTGCTCGGCGAACTGGCCCGCGGGCACTGCCGCTACCAGGAGCACGGCCTGCCCGAACTCGTCGCGGCCGCGGTCGCGTCCGGACGCCTCCGGGTGACCGCCGACTACGCCGGCGTACGGGACGCCGATGTGGTGCTCGTCGCCGTCAGCACGCCCGTCCACCCGGACGGCTCGCTGCTGGACGACCACCTGCGTGAGGCGTGCCGGCGTCTCGGCGCCCACCTGCGCGAGGGCCAGCTCGTGCTGCTCAAGAGCACGGTGCCGCCCGGCACCACCCGGGATCTGGCCCGGCCGCTGCTGGAGCGCGGCGGGCTCGTCGCGGGTGAGGACTTCGGGCTCGCCTTCACCCCGGAGCGGTTCGCCGAGGGCACCGCGCTGCGCGAGCTGCGCTCCCTCCCGATCGCCGTGGGCGGGCTGAACGACGACAGCACCCGCGCCGGGACGGAGTTCTGGCGCCGCGTGCTCGACGTCGCGATCGTCCCGATGGACTCCCCGGAGGCGGCCGAGATCGTGAAGCTGGCCGACAACTGGTGGATCGACCTCAACATCGCGCTCGCCAACGAGCTGGCCAAGTTCTGCGCGCTGTACGACGTGGACGTGCTCGACGTGATCGCGGCGGCCAACACGGTCCCCAAGGGCACGGGGAACGTCAACATCCTGCTGCCGAGCGTGGGCGTGGGCGGGTCGTGCCTGGTCAAGGACCCGTGGATGGTCTGGCACTCGGCCCGCCGGCGCGGCCTGGAGATCCAGACGGCGCCGGCCGGGCGCAGGGTCAACACCGGCATGCCGGAGTACGCGGCGCAGCTGGTCGTGGACACGCTGGTGCGGCTCGGCAAGGACCCCGCCACGGCCACGGTGGCCGTGCTGGGCGCGGCGTTCAAGAACGACACGGGCGACCTGCGGGCGACGCCGGTGGAGGCCTTCGTGACGACGCTGGCCAAGGCCGGGGCCACGGTCCGCGTCCACGACCCGCTGGTGGACCCGGTGCAGGCCGAGGCGCTGTTCGGCGTCGCTCCCTGCGCCGACCTGCGGGAGGCCGTGCGGGACGCCGACTGCGTCGCCGTCATGGCCCTGCACCGGCCGTTCAGGGACATCGACTTCGCGGACCTGCCGGTGGCGCCGGACTGCCTGGTGCTGGACGGCCGGGCCTACTACCCGAAAGACAAGATCGCGGAACTGCGCCGGCTCGGTTACGTCTACCAGGGCGTCGGGCGGTGAATTCCACGCCGGACATCCGCATACGGCAATCCAGAATAAGCGTGCCCGGGAAAGCCGCTCCTACCATCTGAGCTACCCGCGCGCGCAGACACAGGGCGAAACCGCCTGCTAGCGAAAGGCTTGTGGTGTGAGCGTCTCCGAGATCCCGAACGCGCCGAGCGAGCCGGCGAGCCGGGTGCCCCTCTCTCTCAATCAGGAATTCCTCTGCATTTTCGACGAGGGAGACGATTCCGGGCCTTTCGGCCCCCGATACAACATCTTCTACGCGAGCCGGCTGCGCGGAAGGGTCCACGTCGACACCCTGCGGGCGGCCCTGCACGACGTCGCGGAGCGCCACGAGGCCCTCCGCACGCTGATCGTCCGCGACCCCGAGGACCGCCACCAGCGGATCCTCCCGTCCGGCCCGGTGGAGCTGACGCTGCGCGACCTGTCCGGCGTCGCCCCCGCCGACCGCGACCGCCGCGCGAGCGAACTGGTCAACGAGATCGAGGCGGGCTCCTACAGCGCCCGCGATGTGCCGCTGCTGCGGGCCGTGCTGGCCCGGTTCGACGACGAGGACGCCGTCCTCGTGCTGATCGCGCACCACACCGCGGCCGACGCGTGGTCGATGCACGTGATCATGCGCGACCTGGCCCACAGCTACGCCGCCCGGCGCGGACGGGAGGCCGCCGCCCTCCCCGAGGCGCCGCAGTACCGCGACTACACGCTGTGGGAGCAGGAGCGCGCCTCGTCCCCCGCCCTGGACCGCGCGCGGGAGTACTGGCGCGAGAAGCTGCGGGGGGCGAGCATCCTGACGCTGCCGACCGACCACCCGCGGTCGGCCGGGCTGGCCAAGACGACCGGGTGGCACCGGTTCACACTCGGCCCCGAGCTGAGCGCCGCGACCCGCCGGACCGCCAAGGAGCTGCGCTGCTCCACGTTCATGGTCCTGTTCGCGGCCAACAACATCCTGCTCAACCGGATCACCGGCGTGAGCGACGTCGTGGTCCCGACGTTCACCACCGGGCGCACCCAGGAGCGGTTCCACACCACCGTGGGGTCGTTCTTCAACTTCGTGCCGCTGCGTACGGACCTCACCGGGTGCGACAGCTACCGGGAGGCGGTGCGGCGGACCCGCGCCACCTGCCTGGAGGCCTACTCCCACGACATCCCCTTCGCCCAGATCGCCGCGGAGGCGCCCGAGCTGATGGCCCCGGCGGCGGCCGACGACCGCGCGCTGTTCCTCTTCCAGGTCTTCCAGTCGCCCTTCGGGATGGCCGGCGAGGTGGTCGGCGACGTCGAGTACGCCGAGGTGCCACGGCTCGTCTCCCAGCCGGTGGGCGGGGACATCCCGGACGGCTCGCTGTGCGAGCTCAACCTCACCCCGTCGGGGGAGATCATCGGGACCCTGGGCTTCAACACCAACCTGTGGCGGGCCGACACGATGGCCGAGTGGATGACCGAGTTCGACAGCGTGCTGCGAGCGGTGGTCACCACTCCCGACGCCCCCCTGCGCTGAGGCTCGCCGGCGGGGCCGCGGCCCCGCCGGAAGCCGCCGCGTGTGCGGAGCCGGTGAAGAGCGACGCGCGCGCACCCCCCACCCGACAATCGCTCGTCGTCGCTCCCCCGCAACGGCCCGGGCGACCAGACGGAAGGACTCCTTCATGCACGCAGGCACCGAATCCGGCCCGGCCGAGCGGGCCGGGCGCAGGGAATGGATCGGGCTGGCCGTCCTGGCCCTGCCCACGCTGCTGCTGTCGCTCGACATGAGCGTGCTGTACCTGGCACTGCCGCACCTCAGCATCGACCTGGGGGCCGACGCGACCCAGCAGCTGTGGATCACCGACATCTACGGCTTCCTCATCGCCGGCTTCCTGGTCACGATGGGCACGCTCGGCGACCGGATCGGCCGCCGCAAACTGCTGCTCATCGGCGCGGCCTGCTTCGCCGCCGCCTCGGCGCTCGCCGCGTACGCGTCCAGCCCGGAGATGCTGATCGCCACCAGGGCGCTGATGGGCGTCGCCGGGGCCACGCTGATGCCCTCGACCATGTCGCTGCTCGGCATCATGTTCAAGGACCCCAAGCAGATGGGGATGGCGATCGCCGTCTGGATGAGCTGCTTCATGGGCGGCATGGCGATCGGCCCGGTCGTGGGCGGGATCATGCTCACCAACTTCTGGTGGGGCTCGGTGTTCCTGCTCGGCGTGCCGGTGATGGGGCTGCTCCTGCTGGTCGGGCCGCGCCTGCTGCCCGAGTATCGGGACCCCGAGGGCGGGCGGCTCGACCTCGCCAGCGTCGCGCTCTCCCTGGCCGCCATCATGCCGGTCATCTACGGCCTCAAGGAGGTGGCCAGGAACGGCTGGCAGGTGCTGCCCGTCGTCTCCGTCGTGGCCGGCCTGATCATCGGCGCGGTCTTCGTACGGCGTCAGCGCAGCCTGGCCAGCCCGCTGCTCGACCTGCGGCTCTTCGGCAACCGCGCGTTCAGCGTCGCCCTGGTGATCATGATCGGCGGCGGCGTCATGAGCGGCACCCACCTGCTGGTCAACCTGTACCTGCAGACGGTCGAGGGGCTCTCGCCGCTGCAGGCCGGAGGCTGGCTGGTCCCCTCGACGCTCGCGACGATCGCCAGCGTCATGATGGCCCCGGCCATCGCCCGGCGGGTCCGCCCCGCGTACGTCATCGCGGGCGGCCTGGTGGTCACGGCGGCCGGTTACCTGCTGATCACGCAGGTGGGCAGCGCGACGGGCGTCGCCCTGCTGGTGGCCGGTCTGATCGTCAGCTCCGTCGGCGCGGGCCCCATGGGAGCGCTGGGCACCGGCCTCGTCATCGGGTCCGCCCCGCCGGAGAAGGCGGGCTCCGCGTCGGCGATCTCGGAGACCACCGGTGAGTTCGGCATCGCGTTCGGCATCGCCGTCCTCGGCAGCGTCGGCACGGCGGTCTACCAGGGCGCGCTGTCCGGCACCATCCCGGCCGGGGTCCCGGCCGAGGCCGCGGGCACCGCCGGGGAGAGCATCGCCGGGGCCTACGCCGCCGCGCAGCAGTTGCCCGCCCCGCTCGCGACCGAGCTGCTGACCACCGCCCGCGAGGCCTTCACCACGGCGCTGAACTCCACCGCCGGCGTCAGCGCCGCCATCGCGCTCGTGCTCGCCACGCTGGCCGCGGTCGCGCTGCGGCACGTTCCCGCGAGCGGCGACGCGGAGCAGGAGGGCACGGGTGAGGAGGGCGGCGAGCGGCTGCCCGAGACGGAGGCGGAGTCCGTCCAGGAGCCGGCCGAGGCGGCCGCGCGTATTTCCTGAGGCCGTTTCGAACAGTCCGTCGTGCACGAGAGGCGGGAGGCGGGCCCGGGGGCGGCGCGCACGCACCCGGGCCGCGAGCCTCCGTCTCGCGCGAACGACGGTGATCGACCAGATTCGCCCGGAGATGGGCCTTGCCGGTTTAATTGGCTACCGGCAGGGCCCATCTTCTGGTGCGGGCACCCGGCTCAGCGGAAGGACAGCACCACGTCCCCGAGAGCCAGGTTCTGGTTCCCTGCGCCGATGTAGCAGCTCGTCGTGCCGCAGTCCACCGTGCCCAGCGACACGCCGTCGTGCGTCACGGCCTGGTAGGTCTTGTGCACGGGCAAGGTGAACGTGGCCGCGCCGCTCGCGTTGGTGGTGAACGTGGTGGCGGTGCTCCCGTCGCACCCGAACGACGCGCCGATGTTGGCGCACTGCGCGATGCCGTACACCTCGTTCGCGCCGGCGCCGGTCACCGTGACCGTCACGGTGTCGCCGTCGTGCAGGCCGGACGCCGGCGACACGGAGAACGTGGGCGCGGCGGCCGCCGCGGCCGTCTGGGAGGCGACGGTCAGACCGACCATCATGGCGGCGGCGACACCGAGCTTGGCGAGAACGCCGGTCTTGTTCCTCATTTCCGCATCCTTTCTTCGAGCGGTCAGTGGTGCTTGCAAGAACAAATGTGCTTGATTCGCGACCGGCATTCCAGACAAATCCCTGTCAGCATGTTGCGCGCGACTTGACACCTTTCTGTCATCGAAGTCATTGATATTCGTCATCAAGTTGATCAAGGGCCCTCAGCCGGCTCCGCACGAGACGCCTCAGCCGTGCTCCGCAGGGGACACCCTGGCCGTGCTCCGCGCGAGACACCCTGGCCGTGCTCCGCACGAGACGCCTCAGCCGTGCTCCGCACGAGACGCCTCAGCCGTGCTTCGCACGAGGGAAGATGCGCGTGATCAGGCGGCGATGTGACGCTGGCGGCATGCGAGGTCCCGGCCACGACCGCGGCGTGCCGCTGTTCGCGCGCACGCCCCGGCCGAGCACCCGCGCCGCCACCGCTCGCTCCACGCCGCCGTGCCCGCCGGGCGGCCCCGAAATCGCGCGGCCGGGTGGGACGCCCCGGCGCTCCCCCGCCGCGGTCCACGTCCGTCGTTACAGATGCAGGAGCCTCGATGAAGGTAATGCTCACGGTCTGGCCGCAGAAGTGCCACCTGTACCCGATCATTCCGTACGCCCACGCCCTGCAGACCGCGGGACACGAGGTCCGCATCGCCTGCCCTCCGGGCGCCGAGGCCGACATCGTGGCGGCGGGGCTCAGCGCGGTCGTCTGCGGCACCCCTGAGGCGACCGCGCAGGGGTGGGCCAGGCCCGACCTCGCGCCCAACCCCGGCGAGATGGACCGTCTCGCCGACGCCGTGAAGATCGGCTCCGCCGACCGCGACAGCTGGGACGTGTTCTTCCAGTTCCTGCTGTCCGCGGCGAAGTACCACCTCCCGCCGGAGCCCAGCACCGACAACGACGCCCTGGTCGCGTTCGCCCGGAGCTGGCGGCCCGACCTGGTCCTGTGGGACCCCTGGTTCCCCGGCGGAGCCGTGGCCGCGCGCGCCTGCGGCGCGGCGCACGCCCGGATGCTGATGGGCCCCGACTACAGCGGCTGGGCGACCGAGAGGTTCGCCGAGCACGCCGGCGGCGCCACCGGCTCGGGCGACGTGCTCAACCCGCTGGCCGAGGCGGTGCGCCCGTTGGCCGAGCGCTACGGCGTCGAGGTCGACGAGGAGCTGCTGCTCGGCCAGTGGACCCTCGACCCGCTGCCGCCCGAGATGCGCCTGTCCCGCGACCTCTCCTCGCTGCCCGTCCGCTGGATCCCCTACAACGGCGGCGGCGTCGTGCCGGAGTGGCTGTACGGCAGGCCGGAGCGGCCCCGGATCGCCCTGTCGGTGGGCCTGTCGACCCGGACCTACCACAAGGGCGAGTGGCGGACCCCCAAGATCCTCGAGGCCGTCGCCGACCTGGACGTCGAGCTCGTCGCGACGCTGAACGCCGACCAGCTCGTCGGGCTGCCCCCGCTGCCGCCGAACGTGCGCACGGTCGACTACGTCCCGCTGACCCAGCTGCTGCCGACCTGCGCGGTGAGCATCAACCACGGGTCGAGCGGCACCTTCTGGTCCTCGGTGGCGGCGAACCTCCCGCAGATCATCACCGACACCGACGAGAGCCAGCGGCTGGAGTTCCACGAGGACGGCGGCAGCACGATCCCCGAGCGGCACATCCTCTCGCCGATCGCCACCGCGTACGTGACCGGACGCGGGGCGGGGCTGCGCCTCGACCACCAGAAGCAGTCGGCCGAGGAGGTCCGCGACCTGATCGTCAAGGCGCTGGAGGACCCGTCGATCCGGGCGGGCGCGGACGCGGTGCACGAGGAGTGGCTGGCCAAGCCGAGCCCCTCGGACATCGTCCCCGACCTGGAGAAGCTGACCGGCCAGCACCGGCGGTAGCGCCGGGCCCGCCGAAGCCACGCAAGAGCGAGCGAGCACGAGGAGATGGAATGAAGGACCGAATCGTCCTCGACGTCTGGGTGCCGGACCTGACCTTCCCCGGCTGGATGGACCGGTGGTACGAGCAGGGCCGGGACTTCGAGAAGGCGCACCCGGAATACCGGGTGAACATCGTGGGCCAGGACTTCTGGACGTTCCCGCTCAAGGTGGCCGAGGCGGCCGCCGAGGGGCGGGCGCCGATGGTCGCGGAGATCTACTTCTACATGGGCCAGGCCGCCCGGGACATGCGCAACAGGGACGGCAGCCCGGTCTTCACCTCGGTGGAGAAGGCCGTCGGGGGACGCACCGAGATCCTCGGCGAGCCCGTCGTGATCGACGACCTGCTGCCGGCCTTCCGCGACTACTACTCCCTGGACGGCGACCTCACCTCGATGCCGTCCGGCGGCACGACCAGCCTGCTGTTCGCCAACGCGAACCTGCTGCGCGCGGCCGGCGTCTCCGAGCTGCCGCAGACGTGGACGGAGGTCGAGGCCGTCTGCGACGAGATCGCCAAGCTCCGCAACGGTCCCGCGCACGCCATCACCTGGTCGAACCACGGCACGTTCTTCCAGCAGGCGCTCGCCAGCCAGGGCGGGCTGCTGGTGGACAACGACAACGGCCGCTCCGGCCGGGCCACCACCGCCTACCTGGCCTCCGACGAGATGCTCGCCTGGGTCGAGTGGTGGCGGGGGCTGCACCGCAGAGGCCACTACCTCTACACGGGCAAGATCCCCGACTGGGCGGGCACGTTCAAGGCCTTCGCCGACCAGGACGTGGCGATCAGGTTCACCTCGTCAAACGACGTCAACTACATGGTCCAGGCGGCCGAGCAGAGCGGGTTCCCCATCGAGATCGGCATCTTCCCCTACAACGAGAAGGTCCCGTACGTCGGCAACGCGGTGGCGGGAACCTCGCTGTGGCTGGCGAACGGCCTGGACGAGGCCACCCAGGACGGCGCGCTGGCCCTGATCCAGTTCCTGCACAACCCGCGCAACGCGGCCGACCGGCACAAGTTCAGCAGCTTCATCCCGATCACCCGCGCCTCCTATGACCTGCTGGAGGAGGAGGGCTGGTTCGACAAGCACCCCTACCACCGGCTGGCCTACGAGCACGTCAGCCGCTACCCGAGCGGGGCGACCGTCGACCCCGCCCTGGCCGGCGGCGTGCCGCTCTCCCAGGGCGCGCTGTTCGGCGACTTCGCCGGCAACCAGGACGTCATGACGCGCGCCATGGGCGACGTGCTGGCCCACGGCGCCGACCCGCTGGTCCGCTTCACCGAGGCCACCCTGGAGGCCCAGCGGCTGCTGGACGCGTACAACGAGTACGCGCTGCGCAACGGGTTCCGCGACCCGGCGGGCACCCCCGGCCACAGCCTCGCCGTGGAGTCCTTCAGCGAGGCCTCGGCCGGCCGGGACTACTCGGCCGCCGACCTGGAGAAGGTCGTACGGCTCAAGCTCGCCCGCTGAGCCCCCGTCGCACCCCGAGGCCGCCGTCCCCCACCGGGGCGGCGGCCTTCTCCTGTGCGCCCCGGGAGAGGGGCACGGCCCTCTGGACGGCGGGAGGACGGCAGCGGAAGGGCCGGCCCGGATGCCCGGACCGGCCCTGACGTACGCCCGCTCAGCCGCGCGGGTGACTTCTCAGCTGGGACGCTCGGCCGTGATGATGACGAAGGTGCCGGGGCCCCGCTCGTCCCGGATCGTCAGCCCCGCCGCGGCCAGCCACGCCTTGATGTCGTCGAGGTCGAACAGCTCCAGCCCGCCCTGGTGCCCGGGGAAGAAGTGGCGCGACTGGAAGTAGCGGGCGATCGGGTCGGAGGGCGTGCGGAACGTCAGGAACGTGAACGTGCCGCCGGGACGCAGGCAGCGGCCCACGTCGGCGATCGCCTCGGCCGCGTGGTCGGGGAACGCCTGCAGGGCGTTCCAGCACATCACCGCGCCGAGCGTCGCGTCGCCGAACGGCAGGCTGCGGGCGTTCGCCATCACGGCCGGCACCTGCGGCAGCCTCCTGCGCAGCGCGGTCAGCATCGGCGGGTACATGTCCAGCGCGATGAGCCGCTCGGCGCCCACCGCGTTCATCAGGGTCTCCGTCCACCGGCCCGCGCCGGCGGCCAGGTCGAGCACCGGCCCGTCCACCGGGCGCACGTGCTCGGCGATGTAGGCGTCCTCGTCGGCGGGCGTCACCGCGGCGCCCCAGTTGGAGCCGGCCAGCCGCAGGAAGTTCGGCCGCGCGTAGGCCTCGTAGAAGTGGCCCATGCTCGGCACCTCGGCCAGCTTGTAGAGGAAGTCGCCGGCGTTGCGCTCGGCGTCCTCGGTGAGGTTGAGGATGCCGCTCGCGATCGGGTAGGACGCCGAGCAGTCGGCGCACCGCACCCCGTCGCCCTCGAAGGCCAGCGGGCCGCGGCAGTGCGGGCAGCGGAACGCCTCCGCGTGCCGCGCGAACAGGTCGACGCCGGCCTCCGGCGGGGGCGGGAGGGTGTCGCGGGGCGGCACGGTCCCGACCTCCACGGGCGTGGGCGCGCCGTTCCCGGCCGCCCAGTACGCCATGGCGCCGAGGTTGCCCAGCACGGTCTGCGTGTCGTTGTTCCAGTTGCGCGTGATCTGCTCGGCCGGCAGCCGCTTGATCCAGGAGTTGTCGAAGTCCCGCTCGGCCTCGTCCATCAGCGCCCACACCGCCGGTGAGGGGAAGACCCGCCCCAGCACCGGGTTGTCCGGGTCCAGCCGCTGCAGGGCGCGGTCGAGCTTGGACAGGTCGTACACGTCGAGCCCCCGGCCCTCGGCCGCGGCCAGGACGCGCTCCCGGTCCTCGGGGAAGTGCCCGAGCAGGTAGGCCAGCGCCAGCGACAACGGCTGCCCGTTCGCGCTGCCGGCCCACAGCTCCAGGTAGAGGTCGAGGCCCTGCCGTACGGCCGCGGCCACCTCGCCGTCCGTGGGGTCCTCGGCCTCCGCCAGCATGCCGAGCAGGACCGCGAGGTGGGCCCCGCCGTCGTCGCCGATCCGCTCCAGCGTCTCCACCAGCAGGGGCACGGCGGGCAGGGCGAGGTCCGTCAGGGCGCCGTCGTGCCACAGCGCGTCCACCAGGCGCCGGAACTCCTCGTCCCGGCGCTCCGGCGGCGCGTCGGCGAACGCGTGCAGGAGATCGGCGACGGCCGGCTGCACAAGGGATGTGGTCATTTGCGCGTCCTTTCGCGGGGGAACTCGCGGGGGGCTTGGTCGTTGCGGGGCTTGCGCGCGGAGACGATCACGTAGCCGATCTGGTCCGGCCGGGGGGCGAAGAAGCCCAGATGACGCTGCGAGAACCGGGTCACGGCCTCCTCGCCGAACCTCCCGGCCACCTCGTCCCGCCTGGCCATCGCGGCCTTGATGTACTTCGACTTCCTGCCGAACACGCGCGGGCCGCACTGGGTGTGCTCCTCCACCGCGAACCCGGCGGCACGCACGCGGTCGAGCCAGCCCTGTGTGGTGGGCAGCTCGCGCAGCTTGAGGGTGTCCATGAACTTCGCCACCCGTTCGGGCTCGGCCGGCGACTCCAGGCTGAAGTCCGAGAGGGTGAGGCGGCCGCCCGGCCGCAGCACCCGGTGCAGCTCGCCGAGCACCCGGTCGAGGTCGGCCGCGTTCTGCAGCGACTCCAGGGCCAGCACGGCGTCGAAGGAGGCGTCCGGGTAGGGCAGGGCCGCGTAGTCGCCGTACTCGACGCGCACCAGGTCGCCGACGCCGGCGTCGCTCACCCGCGCCCTGGCCGTGTCGATCTCGAAGCGGCTCACCGTGACGCCGGTGACCCGCACGCCGTAGGTCCGGGCGAGGAAGACGGCCGTCGCGCCCGGCCCGCACCCCGCGTCCAGCAGGTGCTCGCCGGGCCGCAGGCCCAGGGTGTCGGTCACCTTGCGGCCGAGGCGGTGGATCGCCTCCGCCAGCGGGGTGTCGTCCTCGTCGTCGTACCAGTACCACATGTGGATCTGGCCGTCGCGCAGCACGTCGCCGATGGGCGAGCGCTCGTCGTAGTGCCTGCCGATCTCTGCCGTATCGACGGCTTCGGAACCCACTTCGAAAGCCATGGAGATGTCGCTCCCATCGTGCCGCCCTCATCTGGGCGGACGGGCTCGGACCCGGGACACAACGCGTCGACGCCATCGTCCGTGGCGGGCGGCGCGGCCACATCTCCCAGAGTGCGGGGGCGGACGGGCCCGGCGGCGGGGCCGCGCATTGCGCACGCTGGGAGACGCGGCGCGCGCGACCGGCGTGCGAGCCTGGGAAACGGCCGAACGCCAGGACACCGGCCTGGCACCGCTGAGCTGGAGGGCACGCCAGTCATGACGATGGTCGGCGAGCAGGGCGTGAGCATCGCGCTGCCGGGAGAGGCGGCGTTCGACGCCGCCACGCAGATCTTCAACCTCGCCGGGCGGGTGCGGCCGGTGGCCGCGACGACCGCCCGCACGGTCGACGAGGTCCGGGCCGCCATCCGGTACGCCAGAGCGCGGCGGCTGCCGGTGCGCGTCCACACGACGGGACACGCGGCCCCCGCGGGGCGTCCCGTGCAGGACGCGCTGCTCATCCGCACCGAGCTGGGGGGCGGCGTCGAGATCGACTCCCACCGCCGGGTGGCGCGCGTCCCCGCCGGCACGCGCTGGGCCGCGGTGGTCGAGGCCGCCGCCGCCCACGGGCTGGCCGCGCCCCACGGCTCGGCCCCGACCGTCGGCGTGGTCGGTTATCTGCTGCGCGGCGGGCTGAGCTTCTACGGCCGGCTGCACGGGCTCGCCGCCAACAGCGTGCGCGCGGTCGAGCTGGTCACGGCCGACGGCGAGCTGCGCCGCGCGGACGCGACGTCCGATCCCGAGCTGCTGTGGGCGCTGCGCGGCGGCGGGGGCGGTTTCGGCGTCGTCACCGCGATCGAGATCGACCTGTTCCCGGCGGCCCGGGTGATCACCGGGGCGTCCTTCTGGCCGGCCGCGCACGCGCCCCGGCTGCTGGCCGAGTGGCGGCGGTGGACGCTCGACGCCCCCTGGGAGGTGACGACGTCGCTGCGAATCATGAACCTGCCGCCGCTGCCGGAGATCCCGCCCGCGCTGAGCGCCGGTCCCGTGGTGAGCGTCGACGGCGCCGTGCTCGGCACCGCGGGCGACGACCTGACCCTCGCACGGCGGCAGGCGGAGAACCTGCTCGCCCCGCTGCGCGCCGTCGCGGAGCCGGTCATGGACACCTGGGAGGAGACCGTCCCGGCCGCCGTGCTGGAGGCGCACATGGAGCCCGACGACCCCATCGCCATCGCCGGCGACCACATGCTGCTGCGTGAGTTCGGCGACGAGGGCGCCGCCGAGTTCCTCCGGCTGCTCGGGGGACCCTCGCCGCTGGTGACCGCCGGGCTGCGGCAGCTCGGCGGCGCGTACGCCGTGCCGGACCCGACGGGCGGCGCGCTCAGTCACCTCGACGCGGCGTACGCGTACTCCGGCGCGGGCGTCGTCGAGGACGCCGCGAGCCTGGCGGCCATCGAGGAGCACTGCGCGGCCGTGCGCGCCGCGCTGAGCCCGTGGGACACCGGGCGGACCGCGCCCTCGTTCGTGGAGAACGTCGAGCAGCCGCAGGGCCACCTCGGCCCCGACCAGATCGCCGCGGCCGACCGGGTCCGCGAGCGCGTCGACCCGGACGGGCTGTTCCGCGGCGACATCACCCCGAATGCCTCCCGTCTGTAAAACGCGCACCGCGCGCGGGACGGGATTGCGAAGATGACCATGGCGCCGAGGTCCGACGCCCGGCGCGGACGATTCCGAAGGAGGTCCCCCGGATGGGCAACCCGGACGTGGACGAGTACATGAAGACCAGGCTCACGCCCGAGCAGCAGGAGATCGTCACCGCTCTGCGCGAGCTGATGGCGGAGTGCGCGCCGGACGCGGCGGAGGTCATCAAGTTCGGCTCCCCGGCCTGGCAGCAGAAGAAGATCCTGGCGATCATCAGCAGCAGCAAGACCCACATCACCTTCGCCTTCGAGCGGGGCGCGGAGTTCGAGGACGCGCACGGCCTGCTGGCGGGCGTGGGAAAGCAGACGCGGCACGTCAAGATCAAGAAGCCCGACCAGATCAACCACGAGGCGCTGCGCGACTACATCGCCCAGGCGATCAGGGTCGACTCGGCCAACTAACCCTTCCCCGGCTAGCCCTTCCCCGGCGACCCCGCACGCGCCGCCCGGTCACGCCTCACGCGCGGCCGGGCGGCGTTCCGCGTCCGCGAAAGATGTCCGCGCGAGACGTTACGCAGGACGTCCACGCTGAACGTCCACGCGACCGGCCGACGTGAGACGTTCGCGCGGCATGTCCGCGGGGACGGGCGGTGGGCCGGGCGGAGGACATGGAGGAGCCCGGCCGGCGTGCGGGCGGCACGCCGGCCGGGCGGCCCCTTTTCAGGTCGTGATCGCGTAGCGGTGCGCGACCTCGCGGGCGACCAGCGCCGCGGGGTCCGGCGCGGACCTGTTGTCCAGGATCCTGGCGGCCTTCCAGCTCACGAACGCCCCGGTGTTGGTCACCGGGTCGAGCTCGGCCTCGACCGTGATGTCCGCGTCCACCCCGGCGAGCCGGCGCAGCCGGGCGGCCACCCCCGCGCCGATGTCGCGCGGGTCGCCGGCGATCTCGGGCAGCAGGTCCATGCGCACGGTCACCCTGTCACCGCCCGCGCCGTCGCCGTCGATGACGATCTGGTAGCCGAGGCAGCCGCGCACGCCGGTGAGCACGGCGGTCTCCAGCTCGGCCGGCTGGAGCACCGCGGTGCCCAGGTGGATCCGGTCGGCGGCGCGGCCGATGACCTCGACGACCGGCCCCGGCAGCGGCGCGCCGTCCGGCGCCGGGGTGATCCGCACGAGGTCGCCGGTGCGGTAGCGGATCAGCGGCTTGATGCCGTCGACCAGCATCGTCAGCACCAGCTCCCCCACGCCCTCGTCGCCGAGGACGTCGCCGGTGTCGGGGTCGACGACCTCCACCAGGTAGTTCAGCTTGGACAGGTGCAGGTCGCCGGTGATCGCGCCGGTCGCGATGCACAGCGCCTCCTGCGAGCCGTACAACGCGGGACGGACGATCGCCTCCGGCCAGAGCGAGGAGACGTTGGCGGCGAAGGCCGGGGTGCAGACCTCGCCCAGCACCAGGAACAGGGAGACGGGCAGCCGGGCCGGGTCGTAGCCGTAGTGCCGGGCCGCCTTCGCCAGGCTGAGGCACATCGCCGGCGCGCAGACCAGGACCTCGATGCCCAGCTCCTCGATCAGGCGCAGCGCCTTGCGGAACCCGACGCGCGGCGACTCCGGCCAGATCTTCACGTGGCACGCGCCGAGGGCGGCCGTCACCGCCGTGAACACGTCGCCGAACGCGTACAGCTCGGAGGGGCCCATCAGCCCGACCACCGGTCTCCGGTCGCCGAAGCGGGCCTCGAACAGCCGCCGCCAGGACTCCTCCACCGCCGAGTTGCTGGTCAGGATGTCCTTCGCCCCGCGCGGGCACGGCGTCGACGCGCCGGTCGTGCCCGTCGTCTCGTAGAAGATGGCGGCCTCCGCCGGGCTGCCCGACAGCACGTCGTACATCTCGCGGCGCAGGTCGTCCTTGGTGGTGAAGGGCAGCGTGGACAGGGTGCGCGGGGTGACCCGCTCGACGTCCACCCCGGCCAGGTGGCGGCGGTAGAACGGCGAGCGGGACGTCACGTGCCGCAGCACCGCCGTCAGCCGCTCGCCGTACCAGCGGTCCCAGTCCGCCTCCGTCATGCGGCCGTCGTGGAAGGCGCGCAGCGTGCGCCGGTACTCCTGCCAGAACGCGCGCAGCGCGGGCGGGCCGGCCGGCTCGGCCGCGACGGCGTTCACCACCGGCCGGGCCGCGACGGCACTCACATCCGCTCCCGCGCGGCGTCCCAGGTCAGGCCGTCGCGCTCGCTGCGCTCCCGCAGCGGGAGGATCTCCTCCCTGCCGGTCAGCTCGCGGTACTCGTCCAGCAGCTCGATCATGTCGATCATGCGGTCCACCAGCCGGGTCACGTTGATCATGCCCTCCTCGTCGTACGCGGCGTCGCCCTTGTGCAGGGCGTGCACGGTGGCGGGGAACCCGCTGCCGACCACGATCATCCGGTTGAGCAGCGCGTTGGCGGTGAGCTGCGCCCACACCTCTCCCGCGCTGTAGCGGCGGGCGAGCGCGATCACGCCGGCCACCTTGTTGCGCAGGGGCCGGTCGAAGCGCAGGTAGCCGACCCCGGCACGTTCCAGGAACGTCTGCATCAGGCTGCAGGTGCCGAAGCCGTGGACGGGGGCGGCGTAGATGATGCCGTCCGCGGCGCTCATCTTCTCCACCACGCCCGCGACGTCGTCGGTCTGCACGCAGCGGACCACGCGGTCGTTGCAGTCGCCGCACGGCCCGCAGGCCACCATCCGGATGTTCCGCAGGTCGACGGCCTCGAGGTCGACGCCGCGCTTGGCGGCGACCTCCGCCGCGTGCAGCAGGACGTCCACCGTGTTGCCGTCGCGCTCGGAGCCGTTGATGGCGACGATCCGCTTGCGCCGGCCCGTCACGACGCCTCCCGCAACGGGATCTCCCGCTCGCCGCTCCACCGGTGCGAGTAGAACTCGAAGTCGAGGGCCTGCCCGTCGAGCGCCGCGTGCAGCTCCGCCACGGCCACCCGCGCGGCGGTGGCGACGGACGGGACGCCGCACGACTCGGCCAGCTCGTGCAGGGTCGCGTAGCACTCGCGGAGCTGCCGCTCCTGCTTGGGGGACAGCTCACCTGGAGCGTTCATCATGGAACCTCGCCGCTTTCAGTTCGAATCGGGGAAGGCTGCCCGGCTCGGCCGTCTCGACCTCCGGGCGGATGCCGATCTCCTCTTTCACCGCCCTGCTGATGCGCTCGCACAGGCCCGGCGCGTCCAGGCCGGCGAGGTCGTGCGGCTCCACCCGCACGACGATCGTGTCGAGCCCGCGGACGGTACGCAGGATCACCTGGTGCTCGCTCACCTCGGGGAAGCCCCGCAGCACGTCCTCGATCATCACCGGCGTGACGGACACACCGCGGATCTTCCGCATGTCGTCGCGCCGCCCAAGGATGCCGCCGTCGAACCAGTCCCAGGTGCGGCCGCAGCCGCACTCGTGCCAGGGCCTCTTCACCACCAGGTCGTCGGTCCAGTGGCGGAACAGCTGCACGCCCTCACGGCCGAGGCCGGTCGTCACGCGGACGCCCTCCTCGCCGTACCCCACGGGCTGCAGGGTCTCAGGGTGCAGCACCTCCTCGATGAGCCCGGACTCGATGATGTGGCAGCCGCCGTTCTGCCAGGGGCACTCGAACATCGACACGGTGCCGAACTCGGTCGTGCCCGCGGCGTTGAACACCCGGGCCCCGAACGCCTCGGATATCGTCCGCGTGGTCGACTCGGGGCGCGGCTCGCCGCCCGCCATGATGATCCGCACGTTGGCGTCCCTGGCGAGGTCGACGCCCATCTCGCGGGCCGTCTCGATCAGCCGCATGGCGTAGCTGGGCGTGCAGCCGAGCACCTCGATCTGCTGGTCCACCAGCAGCCGGACGCGTGCCTTCGAGTCGAGCCCGCCCGAGGGGGCGACCCGGCAGCCCATGCGTTCGAGGCCGTAGTGCATGCCCCAGAAGCCGATGAACAGGCCGTAGCCGAAGGCGACCATCCCCCGGTGGCCGGGGCGCACGCCCATGCCGTACAGCACGGTGCACCACAGGTCCACGCCCCAGGTCCAGTCGCGCAGCGTGTCGAACGTGCGCACCGGCGGGCTGCCGCTCGTGCCGCTGGTCTGGTGGTGCCGGATCCCCAGTATGGGATCGGTCGACGGCCAGGCGCCGTACGGCGGGGCCGCCTCCTCCGCGGCGATCAGCTCCGACTTGTGCAGCAACGGGACGGTCGCGAAGTACTCCTCCAGTGAGCCGATCCGCTCGGGCAGCCGTTCCCGCCAGAACGGCGAGTTGCTCCGGGCGTAGTCCAGGGCCTTGGACAGCTTGCGCCACTGCCACTGCTCCAGCTCCCGGCGCGGCATGGTCTCCGTCTTGCGGTTCCAGTACTCGGCGGTCTCCGGGCGGGCCGGTCCGAGCGATGCCATCAAGCCTCCCCTACGACCTCGTCGACAACCGGCTGCGGTGACGGCGCGACAGGCGCCGGCGCGGCACCACGAAACTTGTCGATAAATCCCTGATTACCGTGACATCGTGGTCGGGCCGCGTCGCACGCCGCATCTCTGAAATTGCGGGGAAAACTTCTCTCAGATTGCGCTGTCCTGACAACGCGTTGTCGGACGGCCACCGCGGGCGAGAAAATACGACGGAATGGCCGACGACAAGGGAAAAGGACATGAGCGAACTCCAGCGGAAAGTTCAGGAAACCATTGACCAGCTGGTCGAGTCAGGGGCCGAGACCGGTCTGCAGGTCGCGGTCTACCAGGACGGCCGTCAGGTGGTGGACGCCGTCGCCGGCGTCGACGCCGCGACCGGAAGCCCGATCACGTCCGGCAGCCTGATCTACAGCAGCTCCGCCGGCAAGGCTCTGACCTCGGCCGTGGTGCACGTGCTCGTGGAGCGGGGCGTCTTCGGCTACGACACTCCCATCGCGGAGGTGTGGCCGGAGTTCGCCGCCAAGGGCAAGGACAAGGCGACCATCCGGCACGCGCTGACCCACACCCTCGGCACCCCCGGCGTCCCCGCGGACACCACCCCGGACGACCTGATCGACTGGGACAAGATGGTCACGGCCCTCGCCGACGCCGAGCCGTGGTGGGAGCCGGGCACCAAGACCGGCTACCACGCCCAGACCTTCGGCTGGCTGCTCGGCGAGACCGTGCGCCGCGCGACCGGCAAGCCGATCTCCCAGGTGCTCAAGGAGGAGGTGGCCACCCCGCTGGGCGTGGCCGACGAGCTGTTCCTCGGCGTGCCGGCCTCCCACCTGGACAAGGTGGCCCCGCTCGTCCAGGTGGGCGACCCGGTCGACCTCGACCAGCTGGAGCAGTGGATGCCCACCTACTTCAAGGCCGTCCCCAAGGCGGTGCAGCTCAGCGTCGAGATGTGCAACCGGCGCGACTACCTCGCCGCCGACATCCCGGCCGGCGGCACGTTCAGCGCCCGGGCGCTCGCGAAGCTGTACGCCGCGCTGCTCGGCGAGGTGGACGGCGTCCGCCTGATCTCGCCCGAGCGGCTGCGTGAGGTCTCGGCCGTCGCGGTCGACGGCGTCGACGAGATCTTCGGTCACCCCACGCAGTACGCGCTGGGCTTCGGCCTGGGCCGCCCGGTGGAGAACGGCCCGGACCCGTCGAGCGTGCTCGGCTGGCCCGGCGCGGGCGGCACCCACGCCGACATGGACCTGTCCAGCGGGACCACGTTCGCGCTGACCAAGACCCGGTTCAGCCCCGGCGACTACTCCGCTGTCGCCGCGGTCTCCGACGTCATCACCAAGGCCGACGCCAACGTGTGACAGACGCCGTGTGACCGACGCCGGGGTCCTTCCGTCACGGGCTCCCTCTCCGCCGTACCGCGCCTGGTGCGGCGGAGAGGGAGCCCTTGCCGTTACGGGAGAGCGCACGGAGCACTGCGGGAGATGCGGCACGGCGGGCCACCGGCCGACGATGGCGGGGTGAGGACAGGTCCTCACGCGGCCCGCCGACTCCGCCGGCGCCCGAGATCGCATCGCATCAGGCAGCGCTACTACCGAATCAGGTGCACACATGCGTTCATTCCGTGTCGAAATCCCGCAAGCCGACCTGGACGATCTGAAGCGGCGGCTCGCCGCCACCCGGTGGCCGGACGAGCTGCCGGGCGTCGGCTGGGACCGGGGCGTCCCCCTGGCGTACCTCAAGGAACTCGCCGAGTACTGGCGGACGAGCTACGACTGGCGCGCCGCCGAGCGGCGGCTCAACCAGTACCCCCAGTTCGTGACCGAGATCGACGGCACGGACGTGCACTTCGTCCACGTCCGGTCGCCGGAGCCCGACGCCACTCCCCTGATCCTCACGCACGGCTGGCCCGGCTCGGTCGCCGAGTTCCTCGACGTCATCGGCCCGCTGACCGACCCGGCGGCCCACGGGGGCGACCCGGCCGACGCCTTCCACGTGGTGATCCCGTCCATCCCCGGCTACGGCTTCTCCGGTCCCACCGGCGAGACCGGCTGGGACGTGACCAGGGTCGCGCGTGCGTGGGCGGAGCTCATGAAGCGCCTCGGGTACGACCGGTACATCGCGCAGGGCGGCGACTGGGGCAAGGTGATCTCGCTGCAGCTCGGCCTCGTCGACCCCGAGCACGTGGCCGGCGTGCACATCAACATGCTGGTGACGTTCCCGCCCGGCGACCCCTCCACGATGGACCTGGACGCGGACGAGCTGGCCCGGCTGGAGCACGGCGGCCGGTTCCAGCAGGACGGGGTGGGCTGGCAGAAGATCCAGTCCACGCGTCCGCAGACCCTCGCCTACGCGCTCACCGACTCCCCGGTCGGCCAGCTCGCCTGGATCGCCGAGAAGTTCAAGGAGTGGAGCGGCGTCGAGAACGCCCCCGAGGAAGCGGTGAACCGCGACGACCTGCTGACCAACGTGTCCATCTACTGGTTCACCGCCACCGCGGGCTCGTCCGCGCAGCTCTACTACGAGTCCAGCTACGGCGACGCGGCCTTCGCACGGACGTGGGGCGGGCCGTGGCCGCTCACCGTGCCCGTCGCGGTCGCGGTCTTCCCCAATGACGCCACCCGGCCGATCCGCCGCTTCGCCGAGCAGACGCTGCCGACGATCACGCGCTGGACGGAGTTCGACCGCGGCGGGCACTTCGCCGCGCTGGAGCAGCCCGGCCTGCTGGTCGGCGACGTGCGGGCCTTCGCGCGCTCGCTGCGGCCGGCGCCGGTGAACGCCTGACGCCGTAAGCGCACCGGACGTCACGGCCGGGCGGACGGGACCGGAGCCGGTCCCTGCCGCCCGGCCCTTCGGCGTGCCCGCGAACAGCCCGCCGGGCACCGGAACACCGGAGCACTGCGGAAGATGCGCCGCTTCCCGGGGGCGTCTGACGATGACGGGGTGCGAAACGGCGGATCGCCGCACTTTCCGCGCGATCCGGTACACAGGGAGGTAACCCGATGAGCAGTCTCGTGGGAAACCGCGCGGTGGTGCTCGGCGGCAGCATGGCGGGCCTGCTCGCGGCGCGGGTGCTCGCGGACGGCTACGCCGAGGTGGTGGTGGTCGACCGGGACCGGCTGAGCGGCGTGACGACCGCGCGCCGCGGCGTCCCCCAGGGCCGGCACGTGCACGGGCTGCTCGCCCGCGGCCAGCAGATCCTGGAGGAGCTGTTCCCCGGGTTCACCGAGGGGGCGGTGGCCGCCGGCGTGCCCACCGGTGACCTGGGCGAGCTGCGCTGGTTCTTCAACGGGGCCCGGCTGGAGCCGGCCCGCACCGGGCTGATCTGCGTCTCCGCGGCCCGTCCCGTGCTGGAGAGCCACGTACGCGCCCGGGTGGCCGCGCTCCCCAACGTCACGTTCCTGGAGGAGCACGACATCGCCGGGCTGGTCGCCACGCCCGACCGCGGCCGGGTGACCGGGGCGCGCGTACGGCCCCAGGCCGGCGACGGCGACGAGGTGACCATCGAGGCCGACCTCGTGGTGGACACGACCGGCCGGGGGTCGCGGACCCCGGTGTGGCTGGAGGAGTTCGGCTACGAGCGGCCGGCCGAGGAGAAGGTCAAGATCAACCTGACCTACACCACCCGGCACTTCCGGCTGCCCGACGAGAGCATCCTCCACGGCGACCTGTCCATCAACCCCGTCTCCTCGCCCTCGCACCCGCGCGGCGCCTTCTTCTCCAGGATCGAGGGCGGCCGGTGCGTGGTGTCCCTCACCGGCGTGCTGGGCGACAGCGCCCCCGCGACCCCCGAGGGCTTCATGGACTTCGTCGGGTCCCTGCCGGTCCCCGACATCCACGACGTCATCAAGGACGCCGAGCCGCTGGACGACCCGGTCTCCTTCCGCTACCCGGCCAGCGTCCGCCGGCACTACGAGCGGCTCACCCGCTTCCCCGACGGCCTGCTCGTCATGGGCGACGCCGCGTGCAGCTTCAACCCGGTGTACGGCCAGGGCATGACCGTGGCCGCCCTGGAGGCGCTCACCCTGCGCACGCACCTGCGCAAGGGGACCGAGCCCAGGCCGCTCGACTTCCTGCGCGACATCGCCGCCGTCATCGACGTGCCCTGGAACATCTCGGCCGGCGGCGACCTGAGCTTCCCGGAGGTCGAGGGCGAGCGCCCGCTCATGGTCCGGGTGATGAACGCCTACATGGGCAGGCTGCAGAACGCCATGTCCAGGGACGGCGTCGTCACCAGGACGTTCATGCGCGTCGCCGGGCTCGTCGACCCCCCACAGGCGCTCATGAGCCCCGGCATGATCCTGCGCGTCCTGCTGAAGGGCGGCCGTCCGCAGGCGAGCGCGCCGCGGCGGGCGGAAAACCGCGCCGAATCCAGCATTTCAAAAGATGTGCGCATTTCAGGCTGAACCTGATGATAACGACGCAAGGGGGGTCGATTGGCATCGCCAAACGATTGCGAACGGATTCACTCCTGATAGGAGCAGGAAAATGGTGGCCACATCCAGCGCGCACGGCGCGAGAGCCGACAGCGGTGAACGAATTCCGCGACTAGAGGGCGTGCGCGGCGTCCTCGCATTGGGAGTGCTCGTCTTCCACGCCGCGTGGCTGGCGGGCGTCACCAGCTTCATGGACCAGCCCGGCAACGGCATCTGGGGATACCTGGCGGACGGCCTGGCGGTCTGTCTGCCGCCCTTCTTCGTGCTGTCGGGTCTGTTCCTCTACCGGCCCTTCGCCCGCGCGGTCCTGGCCGGCACCCGCGGGCCGAACGTGCCGGCGTTCCTCACCCGGCGCGCGTTCCGCATCCTTCCTGCCTACTGGCTGATGCTGGCCGTCGCGCTGCTGTTCATCAACCTCAACGGGATCCACGGCATCCGCGACGTGATCCGGCCGTTCCTGGCGATCCACTTCTTCTGGCAGGAAGGCCAGCCGCTGACCGGCCTGCTGCACACCTGGACCGTCCCGACCGAGCTCACGTTCTACCTTGCCATCCCGCTGCTCGCGCTGGCCTCCAACCGGCTCGCGCGCCGCAGCGCCGACCCGGCCCGGCGGATGCGGCTCATGATGATCACGCCCGCCCTCGTGCTGGCCGGCGGGTTCGCGTGGATCGTCTACACGAACCTGCCCTCGTTCAAGGGTCCGTACGAGTTCTGGTTCTGGCCCTTCTACTACATGACGGCCTTCGCCTGCGGCATGGCGCTGGGCATCCTGCACGCCTACTCCGAGGTGACCGGCCGGGTGCCCGGCCTCTACCGGCTGGCGGCCCGGCGGCCGAACCTGTTCTGGCTCGCCGCGCTGGTCGTCTACCTGGCGTACGCCCCGCAGCCCTTCGGCACCCCGGGCATGGGCGACTGGCCCGCCCTGATCCAGGAGCTGGTCGGCCACACCCTCGTGCTCGTCTTCGGCGTGCTGTTCATCGTGCCGCTGACGCTGCCGGAGGCGAAGTCGCGGTTCATGGACGCGGTCCTGGCCAACCCGGTGATGCGCTACCTCGGGCGCATCTCCTACGGCATCTACCTCTGGCACGTGCTGGTCCAGGAGTTCTACCTGAAGAACGGCAACATCTTCGGGGTGGACCCGCTCGACGCCACCCAGTTCCGGGGCACCGTCGGCTTCTGGGAGACGACGGCCTTCGTGCTCGCGGTGAGCGTGGTCCTGTCGACCGTGAGCTACTACGCCCTGGAGCGCCCGGTGATGAAGCTGTGGAACGTCTGGTTCAGGAAGGACACCAGGGCACGCGTGACGGCCACCGACCCGGCCCAGCCGGGCGTGCCGGTGGGCGCGTCCACCGACCGCGCCTGACCGCGCCTGACCGTGCCTGACCGTGCGCGACGCACGATTACGACCGCAACGCCGGAGAGCGCCGGACCCCGACGGATCGCCAGCCGCGAACGTCACCGGCCTCTCCGGCATTGCGGTCGAAACGCATCTTCACTCCCCCGCGCGGCCGGATCCGGCCACGCGCCACATCCAGCCGGCGCCGCCGCTCGACCCCCTCCGCGTGGGAGGGTGCGGGGGCACGGCCGCGAACACGAAGGAGGTCAGCGGATGAGGAAGCTCATCGCATCGGTCATGACGTCGCTCGACGGGGCCATCGAACACCCCGAGGTCTGGTCGATGGACTACTGGAGCGACGAGGCGGAGGCCCAGGCCTGCGAGCTGCTGTTCGCCAGCGACGCCCTGCTGCTCGGGCGGGTCACGTACGAGGGCTTCGCCGAGGCGTGGCCCGAGATGACCGACGAGAGCGGGTACGCCGAGCGGATGAACAGCCTGCCCAAGTACGTCGTCTCCTCGACGCTGGAGAAGGCCGACTGGAACAACTCCACCGTCATCGGGTCCGACGTCGCCGGCGAGGTGGCCAAGCTCAAGCAGCAGCCGGGGCAGAACATCCTGACCTTCGGCTGGGGGCGGCTCACCGAGTCGCTGCTGAGCCACGGCCTGCTCGACGAGGTCAACGTCTGGCTCCACCCCGTTCTGGTGGGCAGCGAGGAGGGGCAGCTGCACCGCAAGGGCGTCGCCTCGCCGCTTGAGCTCGTGGACAGCAGGACGCTCGCCTCGGGCATCGTCATCCTCAACTACCGGCCCACCGCACCGAAGGCTTCGGAGGACTAGGAGACAACCCGGTCGCCCGCGACGGCCCCCGCGCCGGTCGCGGGCGGCCGTCGCGCCATTTCGGATGCGCGCCTGACCAGGCGCGTCGTCGTCTACGGAAGGGATCAGCGGCCGTGGAAAGAGACGCAAGAAGGGTGAATCCGCTGTCACCGCCGCACGGGACGGGACACCGTCCCTCCCGCGTGGTGGTGACGGGCGGCTCCGGCTTCATCGGCAGCCATCTGGTGGACCGCCTCATCGCCCGGGGGGACGAGGTGACCGTCTTCGACAGCGGCCCGCTGCCGGAGCACCAGCGGCTCGCCCGTGAGCACGCCCGGCTCGTGCAGGGCGACGTACGGGATCCGGACCGGCTCGCGAGGGCGATCACCGCCGGGGTGGACGTGGTCTACCACCTGGCCGCCGTGGTCGGCGTGGACCAGTACCTGGCCCGGCCCCTCGACGTCATCGACATCAACTTCCAGGGCACCCGCAACGTGCTGGAGCAGGCCGTCCGCGCCGGCGCCCGGGTCGTCGTGGCCAGCACGAGCGAGGTGTTCGGCAAGAACCCCGCGGTGCCGTGGACGGAGGAGGCCGACCGCGTGCTCGGCTCCACCTCCGCCGACCGCTGGACCTACTCCACGGCCAAGGCGCTGACCGAGCACCTGACCTTCGCCTTCGCCCGCCAGCACGGCCTGCCGGCGACGGTCGTCCGCTACTTCAACGCCTACGGCCCGCGCCAGCGCCCCGCGTTCGTGCTGAGCCGCAGCATCCACCGCGCGCTGAACGGCCGGCCCATCGTGATGTACGACCGGGGCGGGCAGACCAGGTGCTTCACCTACGTGGACGACGCCGTCGACGGCACGCTGCTGGCCGCGGGCCACCCGGCCGCCGTCGGCGAGTCGTTCAACCTGGGCAGCATGGTCGAGACGACGGTCCGCGAGGCCGGCGCGCTGGTCGCCAGGCTGACCGGGGCCGACGCGGCGCAGGACCCGGTGGACGCCGTGGACACCCGCCACGCGCTCGGTTCGGCCTACGAGGACGTCCCCCGGCGCATCCCCGACAGCACGAAGGCGCGCCGCGTGCTCGGCTGGCGGTGCGCCACCTCGCTGGAGGAGGGCGTCGCCCGGACCATCGCCTGGGCCCGCGCCAACCCCTGGTGGCTGGCCCTGCCCGACACCGGCGCGGTCGGCGTGCGCGAGCCCGCCGTGCTGGACAGCGCCGCGTGACGGGAGGCCGGACCAGCGGACGAACAGGAGGGCCGGGCGCCGCCCGGCCCTCCTGCCGTGTGTGCCGGATGCCCGCCGTGACCGAGTGCCAGGGTGACCGAGCGCCAGGGTGCCGGGTGCCAGGGTGACCGGATGCCAGCGTCCGGATGCCCGGTCACGGCAGAGCCCCCCGCACCGGGGTCACCGGATGCGGGGGGCTCTGTCGTGGAGCCGCGGGGGCCGCCGCGCTCAGCGGACGCCGGCGGGCACCGGGGCGGTCAGCCGCACCGGCAGGGCCCGGTGGCCGTTCATGATGAACGTCGGCAGCGGCTGCAGGTCGTCCTTCGAGACGGCGAGGGTCAGCTCGGGGAAGCGCTCGAAGAGGCTGGACAGGCCGATGGTCGCGACCGCCCGGGCGATGCCCGCACCGAGGCAGTAGTGCGGCCCGTGGCCGAACGACAGGTGCTCCTTGTCCGGGCGGGTGATGTCGAAGCGGCCGGCGTCGTCGCCGTGCAGGGCCGGGTCGCGCCCCACCGCGCTGTAGTTGACGAGGATCGGGTCGCCCTTCGGGATCGTGACCCCGTCGAGGTGGATGTCGGTGACGGCGTACCGCAGCGGCAGGTGCACCAGCGGCGACTCGACCCGCAGCGTCTCGTCGATCACGTCGTCCCAGCTCGCGCGGCCCGAGGTGACCAGTTCGAGCTGCTCGGGGTGGGACAGCAGGGCCGTGATGGCGTTGTCGAAGAAGTTGATCGTGGTCTCCGAGCCCGCGCCGAGGATCGCGAAGATCGTGTCGGCCAGCTCCTGCTCGGACAGGCGCGAGCCGTCCTCGTCGCGCGCGGCCACCAGGTCGCTGGTGATGTCCTCGCCGGGGTTGCGGCGCTTCTCCGCGATGAGCTCCTCCATCGCGCCCCGCCAGCCGCGCAGGATGGCCTGGGCCTGCTCGGGGGTGACCGTGGTGTCCACCATCATGTCGATGACCTTGGCGGTCTCGACCCGGGCGGCCTCGGACATCCCGATCAGGTCGGCGACCAGCATCGCCGGCAGCGGGTAGGCGAACCGCTGCCGGAGGTCGACCACCTCGCCCGGCGGGGTGGCCGCCAGCCCGTCGAGGAGCATGGTGGTCAGCTCGACGATCCGCGGCTTGATCGCCTCGGTGCGGCGCGGCGTGAAGGCCTTGCCGACCAGCCGGCGCAGCCGGACGTGGTCCTTGCCGTACGCCGTGACCATGTTGTCCATGGCGATCCAGCTGATCATCTCCCAGTCCGGGGGGATCTCGCCGTTGATGAACGCGGGCCAGTGGTTCCTGGCGCTCTTGGTGACGTTCGGGTCGGTCAGCAGCTTGCGGATCGCGGCATGGGTGTTGACCGACCACGCGATCACCCCGCCGGGAAGCTCGACCCGGGTGGCGTGACCCTGTGCGCGCAGGCGGTCGGTCTCCGCGTGGATGTCCCGGCCGGTGGTGTCGAGGACTGGGCAGCGTCTTTCCACGGATGTCTCCAGGGTTGCTTCGGTGCGTTGGACGAGGAATCGCTCAGTCGGACGAGCCGGCGGAGGCCGCCTGCAGGCGCGGCCCCTCGGTCCCGGTCTTGCGGGACCGGCTCCACCGCCGCATGGCGGGCTGCTCGACGAACCGGTAGAGCAGCCATCCCGCGAGCACGTTCACGCCGATCAGCGCGAGGACGAGCAGGGTGCCGCCCACGACGCCGTACTCGGCGCGGCCCAGCACGGCGGGACGCAGCCAGAAGAGCACCACGGCCTGCGTCATGTAGAACCCGAAGGACACGTTGCCCAGCCACACCATCGGCCTGCTGCCCATCACGGTGCGCCGGCCGCGCAGGTTGGCCGCGGCGAACGTGCCGATCGCCAGGCCGAACGGGACCGCCGTCACCAGGACGAGGCTGTACGGCGAGGGCACCCACAGCGTGGCGGCGTACGCGGCCGCGAGCAGGACGGCCACAGGGGTGATGCCGATCCGGGGCCACCGGCCGCTGATCACGATCCGGGCGAGGATCATGCCGAGCACGAACTCGAACAGGCGGGCCGGGGGGAACATGTAGACGAACCAGAACTGCGGCAGCGACAGCGGGTCACCCGGGTAGCGCGGCTCGTCGGGCAGCAGCGTGAACGTGACGAGGCAGACCGCGGCCATGGCGACGACGGTGACGCCGGCCCACGCCCACAGACGGCTCTCCCTGATCTTCCCGATCGGGATCATCAGCAGCGGGAACAGCAGGTAGAACAGCATCTCCGAGCTGAGCGACCACGCCGGCATGTTGGCCCCGCCCCAGTAGTTGGAGTCGGGCGAGAACGAGTTGACGAGCAGCAGGTTCGGCAGCCCCCACAGCGGCGTGTAGGCGGCGGCGAACAGGAGCATCGCGAGCGCCCAGGTCACCACGTGGTTGGGCAGGATCTTCACCGAGCGGCGCCGCAGGTAGGCGCGGACCGAGTCGCCGGGCCGGTACGACCAGGTGATCACGAAGCCGCTCAGGATGAAGAAGAACGACACCCCGATGGAGCCACCCGGGGAGAAGAACCACATGAGGTTCTGGGTGATGGCGTCGTCCTGGTACGGCGTCGCCGGATCGAGGTCGCCCGCGGTCATCGGGTAGATGACGTGGCTCATGAAGACCAGCAGCGCGGCGATGATCCGCATGCCGGTCAGTGCTGGCAGATCGGGGCGGCGCTCCTCCTGGAGGGCGCCGCGGTGAACGGACGACGTCGCCACGGACACGGTGGGTCTTCCTTTCCACTCGGACTGCCCCTGCCGGCGAACGGGAGAACGCTGGGCAATCACGGAATGACGCTTTCCGGCGACTCCATCATTCGCATCCGCCGCGCGTCGCCGCATCTCCCCCCGTGCTTATTCCGAATAGCACTCAGACAACGTGGACGTCGGGCACGTAGAGAATCCACCGGCCGCCGCGCTCGGCGAATTCCCGCTCTTTGCGCATGATTTCCCCGGCGTGGTTCCAGGCGAACAGGATCGCGTAGTCCGGCGGGTTCGCCGCGAAAACCTCGGGCGACACGACGGGAATGTGCGAACCGGCCACCAGGCGGCCCTGCTTCGACGGTGTGGAGTCGCAGACGAACGGCACCGTGTCGGTTCCGATCCCGCAGTAGTTGGTCACCGTGGTGATCTTCGCGGGGGCGCCGTACCCGGCGATCGTCTTCCCCTCCGCGCGCAGGCTCCGCAGCAGCGCGGTGAGATCGTCGCGGACGCGCGCGGCCCGCCGGGCGAACTCCTCCAGCGTGGCGTGCTCGCCGAGCCGCTGGGCGGCCTCCCGGGCGAGCCACTCGCCGACCGCGGGGCGGACCTCGCGCGCGCCGGGCTGGGACAGGGTGTAGCGCATCGAGCCGCCGTGCAGCTCGACGTGCTCGGCGTCCACGAGCTCGAGCCCGTAGCGCTCGGCCGCGGCCTTGATCGCGCGCACCGAGAACACGAAGGAGTGCTCGTCGTAGAGGATGTCGAACGCCGTCTGCTCGACGACGCTGCCCAGGTAGGGCTCCTCGAAGACGAACACGCCGCGCGGGCCGAGCAGCAGCTTGGCGCCCTTGAGCACCGAGGCGAGGTGGGCGATGTGCGCGATCACGTTGGCGCCGAAGATGACGTCGGCCGGGCCGTGCTCGGCGCGGATCGGACCCGCCGCCGCCTCGTCGAAGAACCGGGACAGGACCCGGACGCCGCGCGCCCGGGACATCTCGGCCACCTGCCGCGAGGGCTCGATGCCGAGGTGCCGCACCCCGGCCCTGGCGATCCGGGCGAGCATGACGCCGTCGTTGCTGCCGATCTCCACGATGAACGGGTCGGGACCGGTCAGCTCCGTCTCCAGGAACCGCTCGGCGATGCCCTCGAAGTGCCGGCTGTGCACCACCGAATTCGAGGCGTGGTACGGATATTCGTCGTGATATCTGACCTCCTGCGGGATGTCAGCCATGAGCTGAACCATCGTGCACGAGTCACACATTCCGACGATGAGCGGGAAGAAGAACTCGTCCGCGATATCCCCGGGCTTGGGGAACGCGTTTCCGCGGGGGTGCGACCCCAGGTCGACCGACGCCTTGACCGGGCCGCCGCAAATCCGGCAGGAAATATCCATGACTGGACGTTAACACCGCCGTCCGCGGCATTTCTTATCGGCGGTTGCGGTGCATTCCGCCAATGGCGCGGCGATCACCAGCCGGACCTCACCGTCGCCACGATGTGCTCGCGCTCCTCGTCCGACAGCCACCAGCCGACGGGGATGTTGACCACGCGCTCGTGCACCGCGTCGAGGCCGGGCAGGGCCGTACGCGCCGCGGTCACGCAGCCGTGCGCGTCGTTGCGCCGGCACACCACGCTCACGGTGATCCCCGCGGCGGTCATCTTGCGCATGAAGGCGGCGCGGTCCTCGACCTTGACCGGGTACAGCCAGAACGACGACTCCAGCCCCGGCGTGCGCGCCGTCGGCTCCAGGCCGGGCACGTCCGCGAGCTCGCGGTCGTAGAAGGCCGCGTTGCGCCGGTGCCGCTCGACCCGGGCGTCCACGTCCGCGAGGTTCGCCAGCCCGATCGCCGCGCCGATCTCGTTCAGATAGAAGTTGTAGCCCCACTCGGGCACGTCGTAGTCGGCGTTCACCCGGTCGGCGTCGCGGTCGATGCCGAAGAAGCGCAGGCGCCGGGCGCGCTCCAGCGACCGCTCGTCGGGCAGGACGAGCATGCCCCCGGTGCCGCAGCTCAGGTGCTTGGTCGCGTGGAAGCTGTAGGCGCAGTGGTTGCCGTGGTTGCCCAGCGGCCGTCCGTGGCAGACGGCCCCCCACGCCTGGGCGCAGTCCTCGATCACCGCCGGGCGGACGCCGTACGCCGCCTCGGCGTCGTCGAGGATGCGCCCCAGCCGGTCGAGGTCCACCGGGCAGCCGCCCCAGTGCACCACCATGACGGCCCGGGTGGCCGGCGAGATCTTCTTCGCCAGGTCGTCGAGGTCCATGTTGAGCGTGGCCGGGTCCACGTCCACCCAGGTGATCCGCAGCCCGTTGGCGAGGATGCTCCAGTTGGTGGCCTCGAAGGTGAACGGGGTGGTCAGCACCTCGCCCGGCGGCCCGTCCGGCTCGGGCCCGCCCGCCGGCCGCAGCGCCAGATGGAGCGCGAGGTGGAGCGCCGACGTGCCGTTGTTCAGCGCGACCAGGCGGGGATGGCCGACGCGCGCCGCGAGGGCGCGCTCGAACTCCTCCACCCGCGGCCCGTGGCCGAACCGGCCGCTGTGCAGCACGTCGGCGACCAGGTCGGCGGCGCCGGGCGCGACCGCGGACCGGAACAGGGGGATCACCGCCCGCCCCTCCCCCTCACCGGCGCACGCCGAGGAACAGCGAGCGCCCGGCGAGCATGTCGCCCGTCTCCTCCAGGCAGGTCACGTCGAGGCCGGCCCGCCGGAACGCGGCGGCGTACTCCTCCCGGGAGAACAGGCTCATGACCTGCACGTGCTCGAAGTGGCGCACCCCGTCGCCGTCGCCCACCAGGTAGTGGGCCCGCACCTCGACGGTGTCGCCGACGCGCACGGACCGCGCGACCCGCGCCACCACCCGGTGCTCGTCGCGGACGACGTCGTGCCCGATGTGGCCGTCGGTGAAGCCGTCCCTGAAGTACCACGGCTCGACGATGAGCACGCCGCCCGGGGCCACGTGCCCGGCCATGCTGCCGATCGCGGCGTCGAGCTCTTCGGTGCCCGCCATGTAGCCGACCGTGCCGTACAGGCTGCAGACGGCGTCGAAGGACCGGCCGAGGTCGAAGTCGCGGATGTCCCCCGGGTGGACGGCGACGCCGGGCAGCTTGGCCCGGGCCCGCTCCCGCATGGCGTCGGACAGCTCGACGCCCTCGACGTGCTCGAACATCGCCCGCAGCGACTTGAGGTGCTCCCCGGTGCCGCAGGCCACGTCGAGGAGCGTCGCCGCGTGCGGGGCGCGGTCGCGGATCAGGCCGGCCACCACGGCGGCCTCCTTCGCGTAGTCCTTGCCGCGCCGCTGGTAGAGGAGGTCGTAGATCTCGCTGACGTCCTCTCCGTAGACGTTGTCGTCCCGCGTTCGGCTGTCGACTGTGGTCACCGCAACTCCCAACCGCCAGGGCGCCCGCCACGCGGACGCCGGGCGCGTCCGGCGTCGCGGGGGCGCCTCGTCCGCTACTTGACCGTCTCCGGGACGGGGAACCGCACTC
Organism: Microbispora sp. NPDC049633; assembly: GCF_040675265.1. Taxonomy (NCBI): domain Bacteria; kingdom Bacillati; phylum Actinomycetota; class Actinomycetes; order Streptosporangiales; family Streptosporangiaceae; genus Microbispora; species Microbispora sp. NPDC049633. Next base: position 16,519 of record NZ_JBFAOO010000025.1, on the reverse strand, counting down.
GGATTCTCTCCGGGGCACCGGCGCGCTGTCTTATCGCGGAATGCCATGACCGCACGTCCCGCGATATGGCAGGGCATTTCGGGAGATGCACCGGGCCGGTGGGGGGTGTGACGCTGACCGCGTATCCGTACGCCCACGAGACCGTGAGGAACCGCGCAGCATGGGAGTCATCACCGATCTTCCCGAGCACCGCCTCCCGTCCCCTCCCGAGCCCGGCCTCACGCCCGAGCAGGTGGTCGCGAGAGCCGAGGCCATGGTGCCCCTCCTGGTCGAACGCCAGGCGGAGACCGAGCAGCGCACGTACTACGGCGAGGACGTCCACGAGGAGTTCCGCAAGGCCGGGTTCTACCGGATCCTGGTGCCCCGCCGGTACGGCGGCTACGAGTTCGGCATCGACACGTTCATGCGGGTCGCCATCGCGCTGACCCGGGGCTGTCCCTCGACCGGCTGGATGTTCTGCCTCGGCGCCGCGCACGCGCTCCCGGCCGCCACCGTGTTCCCCCGGGAGGTCCAGGACGAGATCTTCGCCTCCGGTGAGTTCATCTGCCCGGCCACGGTCGTGCCCGGCGGCACGGCCGAGCGCACCGCGGACGGTGACTGGGTGATCGACGGCACCTGGGGCTACTGCTCCGGCTCGCCGTACGCCACGCACTTCATGGGCCACGCGATGGTCACCCCGGAGGACGGCGGCGAGCCGGAGCCCATGATGTTCATCGCGCCGCGCGACCAGTGGACTCGCCTGGACGACTGGGGTCACGCGCTGGGCCTCAAGGGCAGCGGTTCCCACAGCATCCGCATCACCGGCGGCCGCGTCCCCGACCGCTACACGATCAAGACCCACATGAGCCAGATCGACGTCAGGGAGGGCTCGCCGGGGCGCGCCCTGCACGGCAACCCCGAGTACGGCGGCGGCCAGCTCAGCTTCATGGTCATGGAGGACGCGGTGCTCGCCGTCGGCATGGCCAAGGGCGCGCTCGACGCGTACGAGGACCTGATGCGCACCCGCACCACCCCGTTCCCGCCCATCGTGGTGCGCTCGCAGGACCCTGACTTCCAGCTCAGGTACGGCAAGGCCGCCGGCCTGATCGCCACGGCCGAGGCCGCGACCATGGACGCGATCCGGCAGTGGCGCGAGGCCTGCGCCCAGGGCCCGGCGGCGGTCACCCACGAGCACGAGCTGCGCCTGGCCGCGATCTGCGCCGAGGTGGTGTCGCTGTGCTGGCGCGCGGTCGAGCGCTACCTGTTCCCCACGGCCGGGTCGAGCGCCGTGCGGCGGGGCGAGCGGATCGAGCGCGTGTGGCGCGACATGTCGATGTTCGTCACGCACGCCGGCGTCTCGACCTTCCTCGCCACCATCGCCAAGCGCGACCTGGCCCGGGCCCGGTTCGGCGTCGCGGACCACGGGTGAGCCCCGGACGACCGAGAAGGAAGGGACATCTGGCGATGACAGACCTCCACGACGCGCCGCTCGCGGCGGAGCACGCTCCGCCGCGGCGCACGCGTCCCCTGACCGGCGCCGAGTACGTCGAGAGCCTGCGCGACGACCGCGAGATCTACCTGTACGGCGAGCGGGTCAGGGACGTCACCACGCATCCGGCGTTCCACAACCCCATCCGGATGACGGCCCGGCTGTACGACGCCCTGCACGACCCGGACCGGCGGGACGCCCTCGTCGTGCCGACCGACACCGGCAGCGACGGCTACACCCACAGCTTCTTCACCACCCCGCGCAGCGCCGACGACCTGGTGGCCGACCAGCGGGCGATCGCGGCCTGGGCCCGGATGAGCTACGGGTGGATGGGGCGCAGTCCTGACTACAAGGGCGCGTTCCTCGGCACGCTCGGCGCGAACGCGGAGTTCTACGAGCCCTTCTCCGACAACGCCCGCCGGTGGTACCGCGAGTCGCAGGAGAAGGTCCTGTTCTGGAACCACGCGATCGTGCACCCGCCGGTCGACCGCAACCGGCCGCCGGACGAGGTCGCCGACGTCTTCGTGCACGTCGAGAAGGAGACCGACGCGGGCCTGGTCGTGAGCGGCGCCAAGGTCGTGGCGACCGGTTCGGCGCTGACCCACTACAACTTCATCGCCCACTACGGCCTGCCGATCAAGGACAAGAAGTTCGCCCTGGTCGCGACCGTGCCGATGGGCGCGCCCGGGTTGAAGCTGATCTGCCGTCCGTCCTACTCGGCCATGGCCGCCGTGATGGGCAGCCCGTTCGACTACCCGCTGTCGTCCCGGCTGGACGAGAACGACACGATCCTCGTGCTGGACAAGGTGCTCATCCCCTGGGAGAACGTCTTCATCTACGGGCACCTGGGGAAGGTCCAGCTCTTCACCGGCCGGTCCGGCTTCCCCGAGCGCTTCACCTTCCACGGGTGCACCCGCCTGGCGGTGAAGCTGGAGTTCATCGCCGGCCTGCTGGCCAAGGCGGTGGAGATCACCGGGACCAAGGACTTCCGGGGCGTGCAGAGCCGCATCGGCGAGGTGCTGGCCTGGCGCAACCTGTTCTGGGGCCTGTCGGACGCCGCCGCGCGCAACCCCGTCCCGTGGGTGAACGGCGCCGTCCTGCCCAACCCGGCGTACGGCCTGGCCTACCGGTGGTTCATGCAGATCGGCTACCCCCGGGTCAAGGAGATCGTCGAGCAGGACATCGCCAGCGGCCTCATCTACGTCAACTCCGGCGCCGAGGACTTCCGCAACCCCGACGTCCGGCCGTACCTGGACAAGTACCTGCGCGGCTCGGACGGCATCGACTCGGTCGAGCGGATCAAGGTGATGAAGCTCCTGTGGGACGCCGTCGGCACCGAGTTCGGCGGCCGGCACGAGCTGTACGAGCGCAACTACGCCGGCAACCACGAGAACACGCGGGTGGAGCTGCTGTCGGCGCAGATCGCCAACGGCCAGGTCGACGGCTACAAGGCGTTCGTCGACGAGTGCCTGAGCGAGTACGACCTGGACGGCTGGACGGTCCCCGACCTGTCCTCGTTCGAGGAGCTGCGGCAGGCGAAGAAGAGCCTGTTCGACCTGTGAGCCTTGCCGGGGCGGCCACCGCCGCCCCGGCCGCGGCCCGTGTCGCGACCACGACCACCGGCGCGCCGGATCTCTCCCGAGGTCCGGCGCGTTCGCCGTTCCCGGCCCGGTCTCGCGCCGCAGGACCTCTCGCTGCAGGCCCGCGCACCAACCCTTCGTCGGGCCCCCTCGCCCGGCCGCGCACTTCGTGGTCACCCGACGCACCAGCACCTCGTCCTTGGCGCACCAGGTGCCGGAGGGGTCCTCCCCCGCCACGCCCGCGCGTGCCCCGCACGCGGAACGCCCGGGGCGGGAGTCCCGCCCCGGGCGTTCCCGGGCTTTCCTGTCCCGGCCGTTCCGGCCGGTCGCTCAGCGCAGCTCGAGGTCGGCGCGGGCGACCGCGTTGACGAGCTCGCCCCGGGACAGCGCGGCGGCGACCAGCTCGATGTCGTCGGCCATGTAACGGTCCCTGTCGAGGGTCGGCACCAGCGAGCGCACCATCTCGTACGCCGCCTTGCCGGCCGGGCTGAGCCCGTCGTACCTGCCGGACAGGTCCACGGCCTGGGCGGCGGCGAGGTACTCCACCGCGAGGATCTTGTGGTTGTTCTCCAGCACCCTGCGGGCGTTGCGCGTGGCGATGAGGCCCATGCTGACGACGTCCTGGTTGTCGCCGTTCGACGGGACGCTCTGGATGCTGGCCGGGCCGATCGTCCGGTTCTCGGCGACCAGCGCGGTGGCGGGGTACTGCGCGCCGGCGAACCCGCTGTTGAGGCCGGGGTCCCCCGCGACGAGGAACTCGGGAAGGCCGTTGCTCAGATGCCGGTTGAGCAGCCGGTTGGTGCGGCGCTCGGAGAAGACCCCGAGCTGGGTGAGGGCGATGGTGAGGTAGTCCATCACGAAGGCGACCGGCTGGCCGTGGAAGTTCGCCCCGTGGAAGACCTCCTTGCCCTCGAAGACCAGCGGGTTGTCGTTGGAGGAGTTGAGCTCGATCTCCAGCGTGCTCAACGCGTGGTAGACGGCGTCCCTGACGGCGCCGACGACCTGCGGGATCGCCCGCAGCGTGTACGCCTTCTGCAGGTAGACCTCGGTGCGGTGGACGCCCTCGGCGCCGGGCGACGCCTCCGCGCCGTCCTTGAGCGCCCGCCGCAGGTCGCCGTGCTCCACGGCGAGGCGGCTGCCCCGCAGCAGGGCCCGCATGTTGGCGGCGGCGTCGATCTGCCCCCGGTGCGGGCGGGCCACGTCGTGCCCGTCGGCGACGAAGGGGCTGGTGGAGCTCTGCAGGACCTCGCAGATCAGCGCGGTGACGATCTCGGCCTGCCGCACCTGGTCCAGCGCCCTGCTGACGAGCAGGGAGCCGACCCCGGTCATCGCCGAGGTGCCGTTGATCAGGGCGAGCCCCTCCTTGAAACGCAGCCGCAGCGGCTCGATGCCGAGCTCGCGCAGGATCGGGCCGGTCTCGACCCGGCGGCCGTCGCGCAGGACGTACCCCTCACCGATGATCGTGGACGCGAGGTGCGCCAGGGGGGCGAGGTCGCCGCTGGCGCCCAGCGAGCCGATCTCGGGGATGGCCGGGGTGATCCCCAGGTTCAGGTACAGCGCGAGCCGCTCCAGCAGCTCGGGCCGGACCGCGGAGTAGCCCTTGGCGAGGGCGTTGAGCCGGGCCGCGACGATCGCCCGCGCCTCGTCCTCGGCGAAGGTCGGCCCGACCCCCGCGCTGTGGCTGCGGACCAGGTTGGTCTGCAGTTCCACCTCCTTGGAGGTGTCCACGAGCATGTAGATCATCTCGCCGTACCCGGTGGTCACCCCGTACACGGGGATGCCCTGCCGGATGATGTCCTCGAACTGCCGCCTGTTGGCCGCGGCCTTGGCCAGCGCGGAGGGCGCCACGCCGCACGGCACCTGGTTCTCCGCGACGCGCCGTACGGTCGCGACGTCCAGGGTCTCGCCGTCGAAATCGACTGACGTCTCGGTCTCGACCAGAGTCATCTCTCACCCCGCCATAGGTTGGGTACGGAAGCGGCCGCTACCGGCACCACGGCGGCGGCTCCGGTCGGGTCGCGGCCGGTGGACCCGTGCAGCGGGAGGCAGCGCGACCGTCACCCCGTCATCGTCACGTCCGGGCTGTGACCCGCGCATCTTCCGGGATGCTCGCCGGATCTTCCCCGGCGGCGCACGCGTCTCATCAGGGCGCGCACGCGTTCCCCGGGCGGCCCGGGCCGCACGCGGACACGGCGAGGCGCCCCGCGACGTGGCGGCCACGTCCCGGGGCGCTCGTCGTCCGGTGCGGGCGGCTCCTCCGGACGGGCGGCGGGGCGCCGGTCAGTACGCCCGGCGCTGGCGCATGGCGGAGCGCTCGATGCGCTCGCGGGCCTCCAGCAGGCAGGAGGCGATCTCCTTCTCCCGTTCCGGGGTCAGGCGCGGGATCGGCACCGAGCAGCTGATGGCGTCCCGCGGCGGGTCGCTGATGTGCAGCGCGACGCCGAAGCACCGCAGCCCCTCGGTGTTCTCCTCGCGGTCCACCGCGTAGCCCTGCTTGCGTACCCGGCGCAGGTCGACCAGCAGTTCCTCGGCGTCCACGATCGTGTGGGCCGTCAGCGAGGGCAGCTCGGCGGGCAGCATCGCGCGTACCTCGCCCTCGTCCCTGCTCGCCAGGATCGCCTTGCCGAGCGACGTGGTGCTCGCCGGCAGGCGGCGGCCCACCCGCGAGAACGGCCGCAGGTAGTGCCGCGAGGCGCGCGTGGCGAGATACACGATGTCGAAGTGGTCGAGCCGGGCGAGGTGCACCGTCTCGCCCGTCACCTCGGCCAGCCAGTCCAGGGCGTCGTGCGCGAGCTGGACCACCGGGTCCCCGTCGATGTACGTCGCCCCGACCAGCAGAGCCCGCATGCCGATCCGGTAGAGCGTGCCGGTGACGTCGGTCTCGATCCAGCCGAGGTCGACCAGCGTACGCAGCAGTGCGTGCAGGCTGCTCTTGGGATAGCCCAGCTTGCCCTGAAGGTCGGTGAGGCTGTGCAGTCCGGGATACTGCGCGAAGAAGTCGAGCAGCTCGACCGTCCGGAGTGCCGACTTCACGTGCGGCACGGGTTCCGCCATGTGTACCTCCCTGACCCGCCTGTCCGCCTCCTATTGTGAGCCGGTTCCCCAGCTGGCGACCGTGCGGGAGGCGATGTAGTCCATATCCAGATCATCCCCCAGTCCGGGAGCGTCCGGCATCCGCACCCTGCCGTCGACGAGCGGGTCGACGATCGACCGCAGGTGCGGGGCGGGTGTGTCGTAGTCCGAGTGCGGGTGCAGCAGCCCCCGCTCGTACCACTGCCCGCACAGCGTGGCGCCGATCACGGCCAGCGCGCCGGAGCCGTTGCCGTGGATCTCGCAGTCCATGCCGAACGACTCGGCCAGGTGGACGGCCTTGATCGCCGGGATGATCCCGCCGGAACCGACCACCCCCACCCTGAGGATGTCACAGGCGCCCGCCGCGACCCACTCGGCCCGCGCCATGTGCTTGCCCCAGGACGTCTCCGGCCCGAGGATCGGCGTCTTCAGCTGGTCGGCGAGCCACCGGTACGACTGTACCGACGCCTCCTCCATGGGCTCCTCGTACCAGGTGAAGTTCAGCTCGTCGAGGGCCCGGCCGAGGGTCAGGGCCTCGGAGCGGGAGTACCAGTGGTTGCTGTCGAGCATGAGCGCGACGTCCGGGCCGACCGCCTCGCGGACCGCGGCGCACGCCTCGATGTCGCGGTCCACGCCGTACGGCATGGGCGGCATCCAGGTGTGCAGCTTGATCCCGCGGTAGCCGCGGGACACCAGTTCCTTGGCGAACGCGGCGTAGTCCTCGGGGGTGGCCAGGCCTCCGGGGATGTCGTCGCCGCACATGGTGCTCGCGTAGGCGGGCACCTCGGATCGCGCGCCGCCGAGGAGCTTCCAGACCGGCAGGCCGAGCTTGCGACCCGCGAGGTCCCACAGGGCCTGGTCGGCGGCGCTCAGCGCGCGGTCGGACAGGTTGCCCTGCGCGCCCCGCTGCCGACGGGCGACGCGGTGCCACAGCCGCTCCCGGTCGAGGCTGTCCTGGCCGATCAGCGCCGGGCCGATGTGACCGGTGATCACCGCCTCCCTGACGGTGTCCGGTGCGGCCAGGCAGTACCCGGTCGCGCCGTCGCTGTCGGAGACGGCCAGCAGCGCCTCCCGCACCTCCCTGGGCGGCCCGGGATGCCGGTGGCCGTGCCCGTCCACCACGGATCTGGTGACCGTGGTGAAGACCGTGACGATGACGCGTTCGACGACCGCCATGGGCTCTTCCCTTTCCTGAGTGAGTTCGGGGAGGGCCGGTGCGCGGTCAGGGACGCACCGGCCCGGTCCCGATGCCGGCGGGCTGATCAGCCGCCGGTCGCCTTCTTCCATTCGGCCTGGGCGTCGGTCAGCTTCTGCGCCAGGGTGTCGAGGAACTCCTGGGGCTTCATCTGGCCGAGCAGGACCTTCTGGAAGAGGGGCTCGGTGTCGGCCTTGGTGATGGAGGAGAACTGCGGCAGGTAGTAGGGCGGGGACACGACCTGGGTGTTCGGGTCGTTCAGCGTGTCGACCGCCGTCTTCACGTGCTGGAGGTCCTGCAGCCAGGAGTCGCCCTGCGCCTCGGTGTTGGCCGGGATCTGGCCGGTCTGCTGGTTCCAGTAGCTGTTGCTGTCGTGGGAGACCAGGAACTCCACGAACTTCCAGGCGGCGTCCTTGTGCTCGCTGTTCTTGAACACCGCGAACCCGTCCACGGGGTTGGCCACGATGGTCCGCTTGCCGCCGGGGCCGGTCGGCAGCGCGAAGGCGGCGATCTTGTCCTTGCCGTGCGCCTTGACGTGGTCGTTGTAGGAGCCCAGGTTGTGGTGCATCATCGCGATCTTCCCGGTGCCGAACGCGGCGACCATCTTCGGGAAGTCGTTGGTGACGTCGGCCTCGGGGGTGTCCTTCTTGTACAGCCCGGCCATCTTGCCGAGGAACTCGACGTTCTTCGGGTCGTTGACCGTGCTCTTGCCCGAGGCGTCGAAGAACTCGCCCACGCCCGAGTAGGAGTACATCTCGGCGAGGATCTGGAAGATCGAGCCGGCGCCGCCGCGGATGGTGTAGCCGTACTGGTCGGGCTTCTTGGTCAGCTCGTCGGCGCTGGTGAAGAAGTCGTCCCAGGTGTTCGGCGCCTGCTGGAGCTTGTCCTTCAGGTACCACACCACGTCCATGTTGGAGGTGCCCGGCACGAGGTAGAGCTTGCCGTCGGGCACGGTCTTGCGGACCGAGTCGAGCATCGGCGTGGCGAGCTTGCCGTTCACCGCGCTCTTGGCGAGCCAGTCGTCGGCCGGCTCCAGCGCCTGCTGGCCGGTCAGGTTGGCCAGGTACGACGTGGTGACGCCGCCGACGTCGGGGGTGTCCCCGCCCGCGATGGCGGTGTCGTACTTCTGCTGGACGGACGCGATCGGGACGCCGACGTACTCGACGTGGATCGAGGGGTTGGCCGCCTCGAACCGCTTGATCAGCTCCTGGTAGATCGGGGTGCGGGTGCCCCCGTTGTTGTCCCAGAACGTGATGGTCGTCTTGCCGGACCCGTCGCCGGAACCCGAGCCCGAGTCCGACCCGCATCCCGTGGCGGTGACGGCGAGAACGGCGAGCGCCGCCCAGGCCACTTTCATTCTCATCTGTGTTCCTCCTGCTCTCGACAGGCTGGTCTCTCGAATGGGTGGGGGTGCTATCCCTTGACCGCGCCGGCGCTGATGCCGTGCACGAGATAGCGCTGGACCACAGCGAACACGCAGACCACCGGCAGGGCGGCGACGACGCCCCCGGCCGCTAGAGCCCCGAAGTCGGCGCTGTACTCCCCGATCGTGTAGCTGAGACCGACGGGGATCGTGAAGCTGTCCTGCTTGCTGACGAACATCAGCGCGAACAGGAAGTTGTTCCACGTGTGGATGAACGCGAACGACCCCACGGCGATCAGGCCGGGCCGCAGTTGCGGCAGCACGATCGCGAGGAAGCCGCGGAACCGCGTGCAGCCGTCGACCATCGCGGCCTCCTCCACCGTGAACGGCACGGCCGAGATGAAACCGCTCATGAGGATGATCGACAAAGGCAGGTTGAACACGGTGTCGGCGAGGACGAGGCTCCCCAGGCTGTTGATCAGGCCGAGGGACTTGAAGATCGAGAACAGCGGGATCAGCATCATCGCGCCGGGGATGAACTGGGTGCACAGCAGCACGACCATGAACAGGCTCCGGCCGCGGAACCGGTAGCGCGCCAGCGCGTACCCGCCCATCACCGCGATGACCGTGGTGAACAGCAGCGACCAGACCCCGACGATCACGCTGTTCTTGAAGAACACCGCGTAGCCGATGTCGTTCCAGACGGTCTCGAAGTGCTCGAACGTGATCGGCCAGGGGACGGGGTCGGTCGAGCCCGCCGGCCGCAGGGCGAACACGAGCATCCAGTAGAACGGCACGAGGGTGAAGACCAGGTACAGCCCGAGGGGGATGTAGAGCCGCAGCACGCGGCCGGGGTCCTTCCTCTTCGAACGACGGCGGCGTGCCCCCGCGGGCACCGCCGCCCGGCTGCGGGGGCGGGTCATGACGTCGGCGCTCATTGCGAAAACCCTCGCCTCTTCATCGGTCTCGGTCCTCCCCGAACCGGTTCAGCCGGAGGTAGAGGATGGAGCAGAACAGCAGGATCACGAAGCCCGCCATCGTCAGCGCCGAGCCGTACCCGAAGTCCTTGGAGTCGACGGCGCGCTGGGCCACGTACAGCGGCAGCGTGGTCGTCGCCTGCGCGGGACCGCCGCCGGTGAGCGTGTAGAGCAGGTCGACGTTGTTGAACTCCCAGACCCCGCGCAGCAGCGTGGCCAGCACGATCGCGTCCCGCAGGTGCGGCAGCGTGACGTGGAAGAAGCGCCTCGTCCGGCCCGCCCCGTCCACCGCCGCGGCCTCGTACAGCTCGCCCGGGATGCCCTGCAGGCCGGCGAGCAGGAGGATCGCGAAGAACGGCACGCCGCGCCACAGCTCGGTCACCACGACGGCCGGGAAGACCGTGTCGGGGTTGCCGAGGACCGCCGCCTCCGGCTGCCCGAGAAACCGCAGCACCCCGGTGCTGGGGGTGTAGAGCAGGATCCAGATGCCCGTCGTCAGCACCCCGGAGACGGCCCACGGGGAGAAGACCAGCGACCGGGCGAGCCCCCGGCCGATGAAACTTTCATTGACGATGAGGGCGAGCGCGAGTCCGAGGAGCAACTGCAGGCCGACCTCGACGATCACCCACTTGGCGGTGAAACCGAGGCTCTGCCAGAACAGCTCGTCCTCGAACAGCATCCGCCGGAAGTTGTCCAGCCCGGCGAACCCGTTGGCCCATGGCCTGGTGAGGTTCTGGTGCTGCAGGCTGTAGTACGCGACGCTGCCGATGGGATAGACGAGGAACGCCGCGATGAGCGCGACCGTCGGTGAGATCAGCAGGTACGGCACGGCCCTGCGGCGCATCGTCGTCACCGGCGCATCTCCTATGTGACTTTTGGAACACGGACTTTTCGGAACTCGGTCAGGACATATTCCTGAACTTCGTTCACAAGCGTGGACGGATCAACGGTGATGTTCGGGCCTCGGTCCTGTCAAGGACCCGTGTCCTTTTCGAAACATTCACCCTTCTGCGGCGGGCGTCTTGACCACGCGCCGCCGCGCGCCGTACGGTCCCGGTGTTCACGAATATGAATCAGGTTCAGATGGATGACGCAGGAGGATGACGGAGGATGCCGGTGACGTTCGACGGCCTGCTGTTCTTCCCGGTCACGCCGTGCGACGAGGAGGAGCGGCTCGACCTCGAGGTGTTCCGCCGGCATGTACGGCAGGGCGTCGAGGCGGGGTGCGGCGCGGTGTTCGCCTGCTGCGGCACCGGCGAGTTCCCCTCGCTCAGCCTGCGGGACTACACCGCCTGCGTGGCCGCGGCCGTCGAGGAGGCCGCCGGACGCGTCCCGGTGGTCGCCGGGACCGGTTACGGCACCGCGATGGCCCTGGAGTTCGCCAGAGCCGCCGAGGACGGCGGAGCCTCGGCCCTGCTCGCGCTGCCGCCGTACCTCGTCCAGGCGGGCCAGCACGGCCTGCGCCGCCACTACGAGGCGATCGCGGACGGCACCCGGCTGCCGGTCATCCTCTACCAGCGCGACAACGCCGTCTTCGAGCCGGAGACGGTCGCGGCGCTCGCGGAGCACCCGGGCGTCATCGGACTCAAGGACGGCTACGGCGACCTCGGCCTCATGCGCCGGATCATCGAGGCCGCCCCGCCCTCCCTGCTGTATTTCAACGGCCTGCCGACGGCGGAGCTGTCCCAGGCCGGCTATCGGGACCTCGGCGTGGTCCGCTACTCCTCCGCCGTCTTCTGCTTCCTCCCCGATCTCGCGCTCGCCTGCTACGAGGCGCTGCGGGACGGTCGCGACGACGTCGCGAACCGCCTGATCGAGGGCTTCTACCGGCCCCTGGTCGACCTGCGCGGCGAGGGCCCGGGATACGCCGTCTCGCTCATCAAGGCGGGTGTGCGCCTGCGTGGTCTGGACGTGGGACCCGTCCGCCGGCCGCTGTCCGATCCCAGCCCCGAGCACATCGACAGGCTCGCCGCGCTGATCGACCGCGGTCTCGCCCTTCTCGACGAACTGGAGCGGTCGCCCGATCCGGCCTGAGCGCCGGGCGACGAGTTTCGGGGGAGCGATCGCAGAACGGAGACTGTCATGCCCGGAAGATCCCTACTCCTGTCGGCCGCCCTCGCGGTCACGGCCGCCGTCCCCCTGCTCGGGACGGGCCCCGCCGCGGCCGCCCCGCGGCCCGACCTCGGCAGGCAGACGCTGCCCGCGGGCGACGGCTGGGCCTCGGCCGGCACCGGCACCACCGGCGGCGCCGCGGCCCCCGCCGCGAACGTCCGCGTGGTCGCCGACCGCGCGGGCCTGGCCGCGGCCCTCGCCTCCCCCGGCCCGCGCATCATCTACGTCAAGGGCGTCGTCGAGGTCGACAAGACCTGCGCGGACTTCGCCACCGGCGGCTACACGCTGGCCGGCTATCTCGCGGCGTACGACCCGGCGGTGTGGGGCCGCGACACCGAGCCGTCCGGGCCGATGGAGGACGCGCGGGCCGCCTCCGCCGCGGCGCAGACGAAGTACATCAAGCTCAAGGTGCCGTCGAACACCACGATCGTGGGCCTGCCAGGGGCGACCATCCGGGGCGTCAACCTGCACGTGGACAAGGCCGACAACGTCATCATCCGCAACATCCGGTTCGAGGACGCCGCCGACTGCTTCCCCCAGTGGGACCCCACCGACGGCGCCGAGGGCAACTGGAACTCCCTCTACGACAACATCTCGGTCACCGGCTCGACCCACGTCTGGATCGACCACAACACGTTCAGCGACGGGGACAACCCCGACTCGGCGCAGCCGGTCTACTTCGGCCGGCCCTACCAGGTGCACGACGGCCAGGCGGACATCACGTCCGGGTCCGACTTCGTGACCGTGTCGTGGAACAAGTTCACCGACCACGACAAGACCATGCTGATCGGGTCGACCAACAACCCCGCGACGGACCGGGGCAAGCTCAGCGTCACCGTGCACCACAACGAGTTCGACAACAACCTCCAGCGGCTGCCGCGCGTCCGTTTCGGCAAGGTGCACGTCTACAACAACTACTACCAGGTGCCCGACGCCGGGCCCTTCGAGTACGCGCTGGGCGTGGGGGTGGAGTCCCAGATCTACGCGGAGAACAACTACTTCCGGCTGAGCCGGAGCGTCGACCCCGCCGACCTGCTCTACAACTGGGGCGGCACGACGCTGACGGCCAAGGGCAACCTGCTGCGGGTCGGCGGCAAGGAGACGCCGATCGACCTGATCGCCGCCTATAACACCAAGAACGACCCCGACCTCGGCGCCGACGCGGGCTGGACCCCGACCCTCCACACGGCCGTCGATCCCGCCGCGACCGTGCGCAGGGAGGTCTCCCGGCACGCCGGGGCCGGCGAGATCCACTGACGGCCGGCGGCGTTCGGCCCCTCCGCCCGGAGGGGCCGCGCGTCCCCCGGCGTCACTTGGCGAGGCGGGCCAGTGGCAACCCGAGCTGGAGATACAGCTCAAGCTGGTCGTAGAAGACCTGATGATCGACGATCAGGCCGCCCTCGGTGCCGAAGAACCAGCAGCACCGTACGCTGACGTACCGCCCGGTGGCCCCGAGCACCTCGCCCGTGGTGATCGCGAACGGCCCGGTGTGCCTGCCGGTCCCCACCGCGGCGACCGCCGTGGTCGCGCCGTCCGCGACCTTCTGCAGGACCGTGGCGTGGACGTCGGGGAAGGCCTGCCAGATGCCGGTGTGGTAGGACGCCACGTCCGAGCGGCCCTCCGCCGGCCCGCCCGGGCCGACCGCGACGGGCTTGGCGCAGTAGCACCGCATCACCGCGTCCAGGTCGTGGGCGTTGTACGCGCTGAAATACCGGTCCACCACGTCGGCCACGGCGAGACCCCCCGATCCTCTCACCTGGTAGTTCAGGTTATCGGGGCGGCGGCGGGCCGGGCCAGGCCGGGAGGACCGGCCGATCGGGCGGCGCGCCGTCCAGGCAGAGCAGCCGCGTCAGAGCGTCCCGCAACAGGCGCCCTGGACGCGGGCGACTCGCGTGCGCGGGCAACTCGCGTGCGCGCCAGGCGACGAAGCCGTCGGGCCGGACGAGGGCCGCGCCGGTCCCCGTGATGCCATAGGCGCGGAGGAACCGGTCCTCGGGGTCGCGCAGGCCCACGCCGATCCGATGGACGTGCAGCCCGGCCTCCCCCGCTGCCCCGGCGGCCCACTCCCCGCCGTCCGAGCCGGTCAGCAGCGTGAAGGCGCCGGTGAACAGGTCGAGCGTGGACAGCCTGGTCCCCGCCCGCTCCAGCCACACGTGCGGCGCGCGCAGACCCGGGCGCCCGCTGGGACCGCGGGGGTCCTCGGCCGTCGCCACGGGAGCCGGCGTCTCGAAGGCCGGTGTCCCGAAGGCCGGTGTCCCGAAGGCCGGTGTCCCGAAGGCCGACATCCCGAAGGCGGGTGTCTCCGGCACGATCGCCGCGGAGTCGTACCGGTAGCCGAAGATCATCGTCACGTCGTCGGTCCCGGTGACGTCCCCTCCCGAGTGGCGGCCGGCCAGGTGCCGCGTCGCGGTCCCCAGCGTCAGCCACGCGACCGGCCGGCGTTCCCGCTCGTAGGTGTCCAGCAGCGTCTGCCCGGCCCGGCCCGCGAGCACGGCGGCGAGTTTCCACGCCAGGTTGTGCGCGTCGGCGATGCCGGTGTTCGCGCCGTACGAACCCGCGGGCGGCACGACGTGGGCGGCGTCGCCCGCGAAGAACACCCGCCCGGACCGGAACCGGTGCGCGACCCAGCCGCCGATCGTGCTGCGGGACACCATCCCCGGCCGCCCGGGCACCGGGGGCACGAGGGTGACGTCGAGGTCCGCCACCCCGGTCGCGAGGCGGGCCAGCTCGGCGCAGCGCTCCTCGGAGAGGTCGCCGTGGGGCTCACCCTGCCCCGGCTGCGCGGGCACCCCGAGCATCCACCGTCCGTACGTGCGCAGCGGCACCAGGACGGTGCCCGGCGCCGGCCGGTCGAGGTAGGCCAGCAGGAAGCGCCGCCCCCGCAGCACGGCGGACAGATCGGCGTCGAAGACGAAATACGACACGTCGGTCGTGGGCCCGGGCCGGTCCGCGCCGATGCCGAGCCGGTCGCGGATGCCCGCGCGGTGACCGTCGGCGGCGACCAGGTAGTCGGCGCGGACGCGGCGCGCGTCCCCGGTGCCGAGGTCGCGGACGACGGCCGTCACGCCGTCGTCGTCGGCGTCGAAGGAGACCAGCTCGGTGCCGAAGCACACCTCCGCGCCGCCGTCTTCCGCACGGGCGCGCACGACGCGTTCCAGCTCGTCCTGGTCGATCATCGCCCAGTCGGCGGGGCTGACCGCGGCGGGCGGCCGGACGTGCGCCAGCAGGTCGACGCGGAAGCGCTCCCGACCGGCCAGCGTCTCCGCGCCGATCATCTCCGGAAGGCCGGCCAGGATCGACTGACGCCCGCGGATCTCCTCCTCCAGGCCCGCGGCACGGTAGATCTCCATCGAGCGCGGGTTGAACGCCCGCGCCTGCGGCGTGATCGCCGTGGAGGGATGCCGTTCGACCAGCATCGGACGGACCCCCAGACGGGTGAGGAAGAGCGCGGCGGACAGGCCGGTGACGCCTCCTCCCACGATGAGGACGGCGGTCCTGCGGTCGTACGGTCCGGTCATCGCTGCGGCTCCCGTCTGTGCCCGGCGGGTCGCGCCGGGCCGCCGGCCTCGCCTCTCCGATAATCAACCGAACCTAAAATTGTGTCAACCATCCGATTGATTACGGCCGTCGGCTATACGATCGGGGCGTGCCCACGAAGCCACGCCGGTCTCCCGGACCCCAGGAGCGGCAGCGCGACCCGGACCGCACCCGCCGGCTCATCCTGGACGCCGCGACGGTGGAGTTCGCCGCGCACGGATACGCGGGGGCCCGGCTCAGCGCGATCGCCGCCAGGGCCGGCGTCAACCAGCAGCTGATCTCGTACTACTTCGACGGCAAGGAAGGCCTCTACCGGGCCCTCGGGGAACGCTGGCGGGAGCGCCAGAGCGAGCTGGTTGCGCCCGGCACTCCGCTGCCCGAGCAGCTCCGCCGGTACGCGCTGGAGGTGCTGCACGACCCGGACGGTGTCCGGCTGCTGGCGTGGAGCGGCCTGGAGTACGAAGGGCCGCGGACCGACCCCGACCAGGCGCCGCGCTCGGAGCGGCTGCGGGGCTACGTGGAGGAGGTCCGCGCCCGGCAGGCGGCCGGCCGGCTGCCGGACGAGGTGGACCCGGCCTGCCTCACCGTCATGCTGATGGCCGCCGCGATGGCGACCACGACGCTGCCGCACGTCGTGGAAGGCGTCTGCGGGGTCGATCCCCGCTCCCCCGATTTCGTCCGGCACTACGCCGACCAGGTCGCCCTCCTCGGCCGGCTCCTCGGGCTCGATCCCGGATAGGCGTCCGCGCCGCCCCCTAAGCGGGAGCGGCGGAAACACTGCGGGAGCGGCGGAAACACGCGCGTTCGCGGCGGAGACGCGTGCGGGGGCGGCGCGGAGACGCGTGCGCCGGTGTCAGACGCGCAGGCGGCCGTCCACGCGCTGCGGCACGCCGAGGGGGTTGTCGTCGCGCAGCTCCGGGGGCAGCAGATCCCCCGGCCAGTCCTGGTACGCCACGGGGGTCGTCCAGCGCCTGATCGAGGCCGCGCCGACGGAGGTGTGCGCCGGGGTGGTGGAGGCGGGCCAGGGACCGCCGTGGTGCATCGCCCAGCAGACGGCGACGCCCGTGGGCCAGCCGTTCCAGATGAGCCGCCCCGCCAGCCGGTTCAGGACCGGGACGAGGTCGCGGGCCTCCTCGTGCGCGGCCGCGTGGACGGTCGCGGTCAGCGACCCGGGCAGCCGGCGCAGCACGGCGGGCAGGTCGCCGGGGTCGCGGT
>NZ_JBFAOO010000024.1:0-56909 GCF_040675265.1 Microbispora sp. NPDC049633 | reverse complement strand
TTTACGTCGGGGTCTTCTACGCACCCCACCCCTCCCCCCCCGCCGTGGGCCGCCCGGCCCCCCCGGGCCCCCCCCCCCACCGCCCCCCCCCCGCCCCCGGCCCCCCCCGGGGCCCGGCGGCCGGTCCGCGTGATCCTGTCAGCCCTTCAGCAGCTGCGTCAGCAGGCCCTTCACCTCGGTCGCGGCGTACGCGTCCTTGTCGAAGGGGCCCAGCAGCACCGGCCCGTCCGCCGCCGCGTCGGGCAGCCGGCCGTGGCTGCCGCGCACCGGGGCGGGGTCGAGCGGCACCACCGACATCTTGTAGCGCATGCCCGCCTTCTTGCGGGCCAGCGCCGCGCCCGCGCGCAGCTTCACCAGTGGGTCGTTCGGATCCATGAACAGCTCCGCCGGGTCGTATCCGGGCTTGCGATGGATCTCCACGAGCTTCGCGAAGTCGGGCGCCCGGTCGTCGGACAGCCAGTAGTAGTAGGTGAACCAGGCGTCCGGCTCCGCCACCGCGACCAGGTCTCCGGCCCGCTCGTGGTCGAGGCCGTACCTCGCCTTGCCCTCCTGGTCCAGGACCTCGTCCACGCCCTGCAGCTCCGCCACGATGTCGCGTACGCGGGGCAGGTCGGCGGTGTCGTTCACGTAGACGTGGGCGACCTGGTGGTCGGCGACCGCGAAGGCCCGCGAGGCCCAGGGGTCGAGATACTCCATGCCGTCCTGCGTGTAGACCTCGAGCAGCCCGGCGCGGCGCAGCGCCCGGTTGACGTCGACCGGGCGGGAGGCGTTGGTGATGCCGTACTCCGACAGCACGACGACGGTGGCGTCCTCCCGCAGCAGCGGCGCGAGCGCGGCGTCGACCTCCCGGGCCGCCGCGACGGCCTGCGGCGCGTCGGGCCCGAAACGCTGCAGGTCGTAGTCGAGGTGCGGGATGTAGACCATGAGCAGGTCGGGCCGCTCCTTCGCGAGGATCCGGCGGGCGGCCGCGATGATCCACTTGGACGAGGTGATGCTCGCCGTCGGTCCCCAGTAGGTGAACAGCGGGAACTCGCCCAGCTCGCCCACCAGGTCGTCGCGCAGGGACGGCGGCCTGGTGTAGCAGTCGGGCTCCTTGCGCCCGTCCGCGTAGTAGATCGGCCGCGGGGTGACGATGAAGTCGCTGGAGCCGCCCATCGCGTACCACCAGCAGACGTTGGCGGTGCGGATCCCGGGCACCGCGTCCCACAGCTGCTCGCCCTGGATCAGCCGGTTGTGCTGCCGCCACAGGAAGACCTCGCCGAGGTCCCTGAAGTACCAGCCGTTGCCGACGATGCCGTGGTCACGCGGCATCGAACCGGTCAGCAGGGTGGCCTGCACGGAACAGGTCACGGCGGGCAGCACGGGCTTCAGGGACGCGGCGGCCCCCACTTTGGCCACGTTCGGCATGTGCGCCAGCAGGCGCGGGGTCAGGCCGACGACGTTCACGACGACGACGGGCGCCATCAGATCTCCTTAAGTCCGAGGGCGGCGAGCCGCCGCCGGGTCCAGTCCAGCTCGGCCGCGACGCCCTCGGCGACGTCGACCGCGCCGGGCAGCACGCTCCAGGTGTAGGTCTCGACCTCGAGGTGCCGGGTGAGTGGCGCGTCCGGGGAGGCCAGGAGGCGTTCCAGCAGGTCCTCCAGGTACGGGGCCGTCGTGGTGAGCGGCGGCGGGGCCGCGGCGTGCAGGGGCATGTGGAAGTGCGTGCGCCACGGCAGGTCCGCCGGGAGCCCTCCGGCCAGCGCCTCCGGCAGGTCGTCGGCGTACCCGGCCGCGCAGCGGGTCTGGTGGAGGTACCGCTCCTCCTCGTACGCCGCCAGGGCGGATTGGCCGCCCGGCGGCGCCTCGACCGCGGCCGACACCTGGAGCTTCACGATCGGCAGCCCGAGGGCGGCGGCGTCGGCGGGCTCCTCGAGACCGACGGCGAGGTGGCAGGCGTCCAGGCACACGCCGATGAACTCGGGGTCGGTGCCGCCCAGCAGCGCGACGGCCTGCGGGGTGGTCTCCACGATGCAGCCCGGTTCCGGTTCGAAGGCGACGCGGATGGTCTTGCCGGTGCGCTCCGCCAGCGCCCGCAGGCCCCGGGTGAGCGCGGCCAGGTTGGCGTCGACCGCCGCGGCCTTGTCCGGCGTCCATTCCGTGCGCCAGGCGAGGGGCAGCGTCGAGATCGAGCCCTCGGTCACGTCGTCCGGCAGCAGCGCGGTGAGGATCTCGGCCAGGTCGAGGGTGTAGGCGAGCCGTTCCGGCTCGGCCCAGTCGGGCCGGTACACCCGGAGCTTCACGACCTGGTCGTGGAAGCCCTGGTAGGGGAAGCCGTTGAGGGTGACGACCTCCAGCCCCAGCTCGTCCAGCCGGGCGCGCAGCCGCGCGAGTTCGGCGGGGTCGGCCCGCAGCGCCCGCGCGGCGCGCGACGACAGCCACAGCCCGAGGCCGAGCACCGGCGCGCCGGTCAGCGCCCGCACCCGGGCGGCGACCCCGGACAGCTGTCCGTGGATCCCGTCGAGGTCCTCGGCGGGGTGGACGTTGGTGCAGTAGGCCAGATGGACGACGGAACCGGAGGGATGCAGCAGGCGCATGGTCAGCGCGTCCCGCGCAGGATCGTGTTGCCCTCGTAGTCGCCGCCGGACTCGACGTCGTCCAGGTGCAGGCGCCCGCTCTGACCGTAGAAGGCGACCGGGTTCTGCCACAGCACCCGGTCGACGTCCTCGTCGGTGAACCCGGCGGCCAGCATGGCCTCGCCGACCTCGCGGGTCTTCAGCACGTCGCTGCGCCCCCAGTCGGCGGCGGAGTTCACGATCATCCGCTCGGTGCCGTACTCCTTGAGGATCGCCACCATCCGGTCCGGGTCCATCTTCGTGTCCGGGTAGATGGAGAAGCCCGCCCAGCACCCGGCGTCGCGGACCATGCCGACGGTCAGCTCGTTGAGGTGGTCGACCAGGACCCTGCCCGGGTCCATGCCCTTGACCACGTCGAGCGTGCGCCGGGTCCCGGCCGCCTTGTCACGGTGCGGCGTGTGCACGAGCACCGGCAGGCCGTGCTCCTCGGCGAGCGCCAGCTGCGCCTCGAAGACGCGGTCCTCCTCCGGCGTCACCGAGTCGTAGCCGACCTCGCCGACGGCCACGACGGAGTCCTTCAGCAGGTAGCGGGGCAGCTCGTCCAGCACGCCCGCGCAGCGCGGGTCGTTGGCCTCCTTGGGGTTGAGCGCGAGCGTGCAGTGGTGGCGGATGCCGTACTGCGCCGCCCGGTAGGGCTCCCACCCCAGCAGGGCGTCGAAGTAGTCGAGGAAGCTGCCGACGTTCGTGCGCGGCTGGCCGAGCCAGAAGGCGGGCTCCACGACGGCACGGACCCCGGCGGCGTACATGCGCTCGTAGTCGTCCGTCGTGCGGGACGTCATGTGGATGTGGGGGTCGAAGATCCTCATCGGAAATCAGAGCCTCTCGAGAACGTCGGGGGGAACGGGCCGTCCGGCCGCACGGCGCTCGGCGGCGAAGTCGGCGAGCATGCGCCGCAGTTCGTCGTCGAAGCGCCGGTCGAGGCCCTCGACCGACGCGAGCGGAACGGTCATGAAGACGCACTTGAGCACGCCCTGACGGAAGGCGTGGTCGTCCAGCCACGCCGAGCCGTACGGGCCGAGCGCGGCGGCGACCAGCCGGGTGTCGTTGGTGCGCAGGGCGTCGTGGACGAGCGGGAGAGCGGCCGGACCGAGGTCGAGCTGCGGAAGCGCCTCCAGGATCTCCAGCCGCTCCCCCGCGTCGCCCTGCCAGTAGAGCTTCGTGATGGCCGCCACCGGATCCGGCAGGGCCTTTGTGAGCGTTCTCAGCAGCTCGGCACGGGCGCCCGGGCCGCCCTCCCTGGCGGCCCGGGTGAACAGCGCGTAGACGGTCTCCGGGTCGCGCTCAACGTCGGCTACGGCCTGCGCCAGCCAGGTCATGTGCCCTCCTCAGGAATTCGATCGACCTTCGCGCCACGTCGGGCGCCGCGTGGCTGTGCCTGGCCAGCTCGACGGCGACCAGCCCGCCGAAACCGTCGAGCGCGGCGAGCGCGGGCGGGAAGTCGATCTCGCCCTCGCCGAACTCGAGATGCTCGTGGACGCCTCGCCGCATGTCCTCGATCTGCACGTGCACGAGGTACGGCAGCGCCCGCTCGACGCACTCGGGCACGTCGTACGGCTCCAGGCAGCGGCAGTGCCCGATGTCGAGGGTGAGGCCGAACCTCGCGTGGCCGCCGAGCAGGCCGCGCAGCCGTTCGTATCCGGCCAGGTCCGCCACGAGCATCCCCGGCTCGGGCTCGAACCCGAGCGTGACGCCGACCTCGTCGGCCTCGCCGAGCAGGCGCTCGCAGTGCCGGACGAGCCGGTCCCACGCCTCGGCCTCGGGCACCTCCGGCGGCCGGATGCCGCTCCACAGGTGCACCACGGGGGCGCCGAGGTCGGCCGCGATCCGCATCGCCTCGCGGATGAAGTCCACCCGCGCCTCGGCCTCGTCGTGCAGCAGCGTCGGGAAGTGCTTGCGCCGGGGGTCGAGCGTGTACCTGCCGCCCGTCTCCACGGCGAGGGCCAGGCCGAGCCGACGCGCCAGCGCCGCGATCCGCCCGACCTCCGCCGGAGAGGCGCCGGGCATGAGGTGCCCGTGGTCGAGCGTGACCGCCGCGCCGGTGTAGCCGAGGTCGGCGAGCACCTCCAGCGTCTGGTCGAGCGGATGGTCGCGGAAGCCGTTGGTGCAGTAGGCCCAGATCACGACGTGGCCACCTTCGCCGACAGCCAGCGGCCGGCCGGCAGCGCGGCCAGCAGCGCCGCCGCCTGGGCGAGCCTGCCCCGCCCGGCCACCGCCGCCGCCTGCAGCGGGATCAGGCCGAGGATGCTCATCCGCACCGCCTGCCGCACCTGCTCGGGGTCGGGGTCGGCGCGCAGCGCCAGCTGGGCCCGGCCGGCCGTGGCGAGGTAGCCGGCGATCATCGCGGCGGCGCCCAGCCGCCCCGGCGTCTCGCCGTGGCGGCAGGCGACGGCGGCCAGCGCCGCGGACGCGCCGGTCGCGGTCAGCGCCTGGGTGACGATCGCGGGGGTGGCGCCGTCGACCTCGGCCGTGCCGAGCACGGTGAGCCCGTAGGTGTGCGCGCCGACGGCCAGCGCCATCGGGGCGGCCGCCCGGGTGTCGGGGCCCGCCCCGAGCAGCACGTCGAGCGTGCGGCAGGCCGCCATCGCAGCGGGGCCCGCCGGGGTGTGCTTGAGCTTCAGGTCGTAGGCCCACACAGAGCCCGCGAGCAGGCTCGCGACCGCGAGCCCGCGACGCCCGCCGAAGACCGCGGCGGCGGCCACCCCGGCGCCGGTCAGGGCGACGGCGAGGCCGAGCGCCCCTTCCGGCCTGATCCTGCCGGAGGGAATGGGCCGTTCCGGGCGCTCCTTCGCGTCGAGCTTCCGGTCCGACCAGTCGTTGAGCGCCATGCCGGCCCAGTAGAGCAGCACCGACGCGGCGGCGAGCCCGGGCCGTGCCGACCGCCCGGCCACCGCCGCGCCCGCCAGCGTGTCACCGGGGACGGACAGCGCGGCGGGCGCGCGGACCAGCTCCAGCCAGGCCCTCACGGCCGTTCACCTGAGATCGATTGTGCGAAGTCCACCAGCCGGGCGTACTGGGTGGGCAGGTCGTGTCCCGCGCCGCCCAGCGGGTCCTTGAAGAAGTAGCCGAGCTCGGGGAGCACACCGCTGTGCCCGGCCTCGTGGGCCCGTGCGACGAGGCGGGCGAGGTCGAGGACGAGCGGGGCGGCCAGCGTCGAGTCGCAGCCCTGCCAGGTGAACTGCATGGTCATGCGGACGCCGAGGAACCCCTCGAACGTGATGTGGTCCCAGGCGGTCTTCCACTCGCCGAGGTCGGCGACGTAGTCGATGTGCGTCAGGCCCTCGACGTCCTCGCCCACGATCGCGGGGACGGCGCGCGCCTTGCTCGCCGACTTGCTCGCCCGGGCCGCGGGGTCGGCCAGCGTGGCGCCGTCGCCGCCGCCGAGCAGGTTGAGCCCCGACCACGAGCGCACGCGCAGCGCACGACCGGCGAACATCGGCGCGAGCGCGCTCTTGACCAGCGTCTCCCCGGTCTTGCCGTCGCGTCCCGCGTACGGCACGCCGTTGCGCCGCGCCAGCTCGTCGAGAGCGGGAGGCGTCGGACCGGCGGACGGGGTGAACGCGACGTAGCCACAGCCGGCGGTGAAGGCCGCGTAGGCGTACAGGGAGCTGGCGGGCAGCGGGTCCTGCCCCGCCGCGAGCGCCTCCTCCAGGTCGGCGAGCCGCGCGTACGGCACCTCCGCGGGAGGCTCGGTCGACGACACGTCCACCACGACGACGTGGGACAGGCCGTGCCGCTCCCGGAAGTCGGTGATGTCGGCGGCCAGCCGCCGCGCGGCGTCGGCCTGGCTCTCCTCGCCGGGCACGTAGCCGTGCCTGCTCTCCGCCTCCGCGGCGTCGAGGTCCGCGGCGAGCAGCGTCGTCAGGACGGGAGGGAACACTCCCGCCTGGGCGAGCATCTCGGCCCTCTTACGCAGGGGGGTCCCGACCACGTCGTGACCGCCGAACACCAGGTCACCGAGGGGAGCGAAGCCTCCCGGGAAGCCGGCGGCCTCGATGACGCACCCGATGGGCGGGGCCGCTCCCGCGCGAACCGCCGCCGCCCCGACCACCGCCGTGGTCGCGACGGACCCCCGGGCGCCGACCAGCCAGACACCGATGGGCACTGTAACTCTCCCGTCAACTCGGGTATGAAGGATGACCCCGGAACATTCGGATACTAAGAGGCATCTTTCGTCGCTGACAAGAAAAAGTTTCCAGCAGGCTACGGAAAGTTCAACGCCCCCCATCTCGGAACCGTGATCAACGGGCCCCGGCCGTCAACCGCCCGTCGGAGCCCCCGCGCGCGTACGGTCGCCGTCGCCGCCCTTCTCCCATCACTCCTCGGGACTTTGTCCTGTGACAACACAAAGTACAAAAGATCATGTAGAAACTTCTTCCCTGTCAGACAAAAGTGGCGTAGCTTGCTCGCCAAGTGCACCCGCGGCTCGGCCGCGTCATCGGGGGATCAAGGTTCTTCACGCAGATGGAGTTGGCAAGACGATGAGTGCGTACGAAGAAGAGATGGAGTCGGCCGGCAACCTCGGACGCCGGCTGGGCCTCAGCCGCCGCCAGCTGCTCGCGGCCACGACCGGCATGGCGGCCGCCGCCGCCGTGGCCGCCGCCGGTCCGATGAAGTCGGTCGCGCGTGCGGCGACCGCCGGCAACGGCCCGAACGGCGTCCTGATCCCGCCGCCGCGGCGCGGCATCATCCTGTACACGGTCCGCGACGCCATCTCCCGTGACCCGCTGTCCAGCAACCTCCCCTCCGGCTTCCGCGCCGTGTTCGAGGAGCTCGCCCGGATCGGCTACGCGCAGGTGGAGTTCGCCGGCTACAGCCAGCACCGCAACGCCGAGGGCGGCGCCAGCCTGGAGAGCGTCGAGGGCGCCAAGCTGCTGCGCGGCTGGCTGGACGACAACGGCCTGGTCGCCCAGGGCAACCACGGCTTCATCCCCGGCTCCTGGCCGCTGAGCCAGGCCGACCTGGACCGCTTCAAGCTCCACCTGGAGATCGCCAACATCCTCGGCATGGCCCACGTCGGCACCGGCAGCGACCCGACCGGCAGCGCCTACAAGGCCGACTGGGACGTCGCCGCGGAGAAGTGGAACGCGCTCGGCGAGATCGCCACCGCCGCGGGCCTCAAGCTGTACACGCACAACCACGACGTGGCCTACAGCTTCCTGCTCGACAGCGGCCCGCTCGACGCGCAGGGCCGGCCCACCCGCTCCTCCGGCATCCGCCGCCTCGAGTACTTCCTCCAGATCACCGACCCCAAGCACGTCTGGCTCGAGATGGACATCTTCTGGGCCCACGTCGCGCAGTACAAGCACAAGACCTTCACCGCCCCGGACGGGTCCACCCAGACCCAGGTCTTCAACCCGCTCGGCGTCGTGCAGGCCCAGACCAAGCGGTTCCCGCTGTTCCACGCCAAGGACGGCAAGATCAACACGGGCACGGCCAACGGCTACGACATGGTTCCGTTCGGCACCGGTGACATCGACTACGCGGCGTTCCTCCGCGGCGTGGGCGCCAAGGGCTACCACAACCCGATGTACGAGCAGGACACCGCCCCCGGCGGCACGGCCAACCCCGGCCAGTCCCTGCAGTACGCGGACCTGAGCTACCGGAACATGTCCGCTCTGCGCGGCTGACGACTTCGACGAGTATGGCGGACCGCCACGCGTTCGACCCGTTCCACCGGCACGCGGCGGCCCGCCTTTCCCCTGTCACCCCCCTGTGAAAGAAGAGGCGCAGCAGACTTGAAGCGTACTCGCATTCTGGGCGGCGCTCTCGCCGCCGCGTTGACGCTCCCGTTCGCGGCGGCGCTCACCGCCGCACCGGCGCAGGCGCACGAAGACGCCCTGCACTGGGAGAACTACGAGAAGGTCACGCTCACCAAGGACGTCGGCGAGCCGATCGACATGGCGATCCTGCCGGACAGCCGGGTGCTGCACACCGCCCGCAACGGCGACGTCCGGCTGACCGACCCCGCCACCGGCGTCACGAAGATCATCAACAAGATCGACGTCTACAACAACTCCGAGGACGGCCTGCAGACGATCGGGATCGACCCCGACTTCGCGAACAACAAGTGGGTCTACGTCTACTACGCGCCCCGGAAGATGACCGGGCCGTACCCCTCGGAGACCCCGGCGGGGTCGGCGCCGAACTCCCTTCCCGCGGGCGCGGACGAGTCCTACTGGAACCAGTGGAAGGGCTACAACCAGCTCTCCCGGTTCAAGTGGGACGGCGACAAGCTCGACCTGTCCACCGAGCAGGTCATCATCAAGGTCGAGACCAACCGCGGACAGTGCTGCCACGTCGCCGGTGACTTCGACTGGGACGACGACGGCAACCTCTACCTGGCCACCGGTGACAACACCCCGGCCAGCACGCCCGGCGCCAACGGCATGGCCCCCAACAACGACGCGCCCGGCATGAACCCCGGCTTCGACTCGCGGCGCGGTGCGGGCAACAGCAACGACCTGCGCGGCAAGATCCTGCGGATCAAGGTGCAGGCGGACGGCTCCTACACCGTCCCCGACGGCAACCTGTTCCCGAAGGACACGGCCAAGACCCGGCCCGAGATCTTCGTCACCGGCGTGCGGAACCCGTTCCGCATGGACGTCGACGCGAAGACCGGGACGGTGTCGTGGGGCGACTACGGGCCGGACGCCGGCACCGCCGATCCCAACCGCGGCCCGATGGGATACGTCGAGTGGAACGTCACCCCGATCACCAAGCCCATCAACGCCGGCTGGCCGTACTGCACGGGCGACAACTTCAACTACAACAACTGGGACTACGCGACTTCCAAGCCGCGTGAGTGGTTCGACTGCGCGGGCGGCCCGGTCAACACCTCCCGCTGGAACACCGGCCTGGACAAGCTCCCGCCCGCGGTTTCCGCCGACATGTACTACGGCGACCGCGCGGGCGACCAGCCGGCGGAGTGGGCCGGGCTGACCGAGTTCGACCCGGTGCAGAACGGCCAGGGCCCGATGGGCGGTCCGGTGTACCACTACGACGCCGACAACCCCTCGCCCACCAAGTTCCCCGCGTACTGGGACAAGAAGTTCTTCTTCGCGGAGTTCTCCCAGGACTACCTGGCGGCGTTCACGGTGACGGGTTCTGACGGGCCGGTGACCAAGCTCGAGCACTTCCTGCCGAACGCCGAGCTGACCAAGATGGCGATGCCCATCACGGACAACCCGATCGACATCGAGTTCGGCCCCGACGGCGCGCTGTACGTGCTCGACTACGGTGACGGCTTCTTCCGCGCCAACCCCGACTCGGGTCTGTACCGCATCGACTACTCACCCGGCAACAAGGCCCCGCAGGCGAAGATCACCGTTGACAAGACGTCGGGCAGCAACGCGCCGCTCACCGTCGAGTTCAGCGGCGCCAAGTCCTCCGACTCCGAGGCCGGCGACCTGACCTACGAGTGGGACTTCGACGGCAACGGCACCTTCGACGCCAAGGGCGTGACGGCGACCCACACCTACGACAAGCTCGGGCAGTACACCGCCCGGCTCCGCGTCACCGACTCGGGCGGCAGGTTCGGCCTCGCCACGACCGAGATCACCGTGGGCAACACCGCGCCCAAGGTCAGCATCGAGACCCCCGGCGACGGCTCCTTCATCGACTGGGGCAACGCGGTTCCGCTCACGGTCAAGGTGACCGACCAGGAGGACGGCGACAACCCGACCTGCAGCCGGGTCGCGTGGACCTTCGGCCTCGGCCACGACACGCACGCCCACCCGATCACCACCGGCACGGGCTGCACCGTGACCTGGGCGACCCCCGCGGACGCTCCCGAGCACGGCGTGACCGAGAACATCTTCGGCGTGGTCGTGGTCAGCTACCGCGACAACGGCGCCAACGGCATCCCCGGCGCCTCCAGCGACGCGACCCTGATCCTCAACCCCAAGCTCATGCAGGCCGAGCACGGGGACGACAGCAAGGGCGTCACCAAGACCCCGGACGAGACGGCGTCCGGCCTCAACAAGGTCACCTCGCTCGACGCCGGCGACCACATCGGCTACGACCCGGTGAACCTCGCCGGAATCACCTCGGTGAAGACCGTGGCCAGCGGCGCGGGCACGCTGTCGCTGCACTGGAACTCGCCGGCCGCGACCCCGTTCGCGACCGTCGCGATCCCGGCCGGCTCCGGCTGGCAGACGGTGACCACCGAGCTGAAGAACGCCCCCACGGGCAGCGGCAAGCTGTACGTCACCTCGACCGGCGGCGTGGAGGTGGACGCGTTCACCTTCGTGGGCGACGGTGCCGCCGACAAGACCCCGCCGACCGTGACCGCCACTCTCAACCCGGCCCAGCCGAACGGTGAGAACGGCTGGTACAAGGGCAACGTGACGCTGACGGTCACCGCGACCGACAACGGCACGGTCGCGAGCCGGCAGTACTCGGTCAACGGCGGCGCCACCTGGTCGAACGCCAACAACCCGGTGACCCTGAGCACCGAGGGCACCACCGAGGTCCGCTACCGCGCCACCGACAGCGGCGGCAACGTCTCGCAGATCGGCACCGTGACGGTGAAGATCGACAAGACCGCACCCGCGCTCACCGTCGACGGCGTCGAGTCCGGCGAGCACGGCGACTCGGCCTCGATCACGCCGGTCTTCACCGCGACCGACGCGGGCTCCGGTGTGGCGAGCGTGACGGGCGCCATCGGCGACCTGCAGGTCAAGTCGGGCGAGGCCCTCCCGCTGTGGAAGCTGCCGCTCGGCGAGAACACGCTGACCGTCAGCGCCAAGGACAAGGCCGGGCACGTCACGGAGAAGTCGGTGACCTTCACGGTCACGACCTCCTTCGACGACGTGAAGGCCCTGCTCACCGCCTTCCGGAGCGCCGGCACGGTGACCGGCGACGGTGACGTCCTGACCGCACAGCTCGACCAGGCGGCCAAGCAGGCCGGCATGGGCAAGAAGGACAACGCGATCAAGGCTCTGGAGCGGTTCGCCGGCTTCGCCGGCGACGCCAAGCGGGTGACCGACAAGGCCGCGAGCGACGCGCTCATCCGCGACGCGCAGGCCCTGATCGAGCAGCTGCGCGGCTAGCCAGACGTCCCGTGGGTTCCGGCCCGGCCCGGCCGGGACCCACGGGACCCCCATCCCCGGCAAAGGCGCCGGCGACCACGGTGGCATCGTGATGCCATCGTGATCGCCGGCGCTGAACTGTGCCCGGCGGTGATCCGATGTAAGGGCATGAGGCGAATCCGGTACGGCGCGGCGGCCCTGGCGGCCGTCGCCTTTCTGCTGACGGGATGCGGCGGCGCGGAGGACTTGTCGAGCAGCGGGGCGGCCGACAGCGGCGGCGCGCCCGCGGCGCCGGCCGCGGACGCTCCCACGACAGGGACCACGGGTCAGAGCGCGGAGCGGCAGGCCGCGGACGGCGAGGGCGGCGGGCAGGAGAAGGCCAGGATCGATCCGGCCGACCGCGCGGTCATCTACCAGGCCGAGCTCACCGTCGAGGCCAAGGACGTCACCGCGGCGGCCGACGGCGCCAAGTCGATCGTGACCGGCGCGGGCGGGTACGTCGCCGAGGAGCGCAGCGACTCCTATTCGAGCGGCCAGCGCGCGGTGATCGCGTTCAAGGTGCCGCCCGCCCGCTACGCCGACGTGCTGGCCCAGCTCGGCCGCGACCTCGGGAAACGCCGGTCGATGCGGCAGAACGCGCAGGACGTCACCGAGGAGGTCGCCGACGTCGCCAGCCGGGTGAAGTCGGCCGAGGCGGCGCTCGGGCAGTTCCGCACGCTGCTGTCGAAGGCGAACAAGATCGGCGAGATCCTGGAGATCGAGCGGGAGATCACCAACCGCGAGGCCGAGCTGGAGTCGCTGCAGGCGAGGCAGAAGGCGCTGGCGGCGCAGACCGGCATGGCCACCGTGACGCTCACCCTCGTGCTTCCGCCGAAGGCCTCGGCCCGGCCCACGAAGGAGGACCGGTCCGGCTTCCTCGGCGGGCTGCGCACCGGATGGGACACCCTCACCGCGTCGACCGTGGTGGCGCTGACCGTGCTGGGCGCGCTGCTGCCCTGGCTCGTCGTGGCCGGGCTGGTGTGGCTGGTCGTCCGGACCGTCATGCGCCGGATGCGCCGCCGTGCCGCTCCGCCCCCCGGCGCCGTGCCTGCCGGTGCCGTGCCCCCCGGCGCCATGCCTCCCGGCGCCGGGCCCCACGGTGCCGTGCCCTCGGGTCCTGTGCCTCCCGGGTACGGTCCCGCCTCCCCCGGAAGCGCCCCCGTCCCCGTTGCGTCGTACGGACCGGGCGGCGAGCCCGCCGGGCCGGCCATGACAGGCTCACCGGACCCTGCCGCGCCTCATCCCGGGCGGCCGCGCCCCGCGGCGCCGGAGCCGGCCCCGCACGAGGACAGGGACGCGAACCGCGCCGAGGACCGCGACGACGGCCCTGAAGACGGCTTCGACGACGCCTCTGCCGAGGCCTCTGAGGGCGCCCGGGACGAGGGCCGGGCGTCCGGGCGCACGCGGAGGTAGGACCTTCAGCGGGCCGACGACTCGTGGACGAAGTCGGTGAGCCGGGCGAGCTGGTCGGGGTCGGTCGAGGGAAGCACGCCGTGGCCGAGGTTGAACACGTGCCCCTCGGCCACCCTGCCCCGTTCGAGCACGTCCCTGGCCCGCCTCTCGACGACCTCCCAGGGCGCGAACAGGATCGCCGGGTCGAGGTTGCCCTGCAGGGCCTTGCCCGCGCCCACGCGGAGCGCGGCCTCGTCGAGCGGCACCCGCCAGTCGACGCCCACCACGTCGGCGCCGGCCTCGCCCATGAGGCCGAGCAGCTCGCCGGTGCCGACGCCGAAGTGGATGCGCGGCACGCCGAGGTCCGCCAGGCCGGCGAAGATCCGGCTGGTGTGCGGCAGCACGTAGGAGCGGTAGTCCTGCGGCGCGACCGCGCCGACCCACGAGTCGAAGAGCTGGACGGCCGAGGCGCCGGCCGCCACCTGGACGCGCAGGAAGGCGAGCGTGATCGCGCTGAGCCGCTCCATCAGCTCGTGCCACAGCTCGGGCTCGCCGTACATCATGGCCTTGGTGCGGTCGTGGTTCTTGGAGGGGCCGCCCTCGATCAGATACGACGCGAGTGTGAACGGCCCTCCGGCGAAGCCGATCAGCGGGGTCCCGCCCAGCTCCCCGGTGAGCGCGCCGACCGCCTCGGTCACGTACGGGACGTCGTCCGGCTCCAGTGGGCGCAGGACCTCCATGCCCGCCTTGTCGCGGATGGGGGTCCCGACGACGGGGCCGACGCCCGGCTTGATGTCGAGGTCGACGCCGATGGCCTTGAGCGGCACCACGATGTCGCTGAAGAAGATCGCCGCGTCCGTGCCGTACCTGCGGACCGGCTGCATCGTGATCTCGACCACGAGGTCGGGCGTGGCGCAGGCGGTGAGCATCTCGACGCCGGCGCGCACCCTGCGGTACTCGGGCAGCGAACGACCGGCCTGGCGCATGTACCACACCGGCGTGTACGGGACGGGCTCACGCCGGCAGGCGCGGACGAAAACGGAATCGGCGAGCTGGGGTTTCACGGCACCAGCCTGCCATGCCCGGGGGTCGCCCGGCGCCCGGACCCATGACCTGGGGTTCCAGAACGACGCGAGAAAGGCCGCTCATCGCGTAAGGTGAACCCCATCCCCTCGTGTGAGTCCTCTCACACCTCGGCAATGTGTTCGCCAATCGGCCATCCGGCATCGATTCCAATACCACTTTCGAGACACGCCGAGCGCGATGCGGGGAAATGTCGCCGGGACGTGCCAACGTCGGATCAGTCCCGAGCGACCGCCACGACCGTGGATCCGACGAGAGGCCCCGGAGCGATGACTTCGATGTGGAGTTCCCCCGAACGCCGCACTGAGCGCTGTGCCGGCAGCGACGCCGCGCGCCCCGCCCGTCCGAGCCGCGCGGCGCGCGTGACGGGGCGGCGCCGCCGCGTGGACGGCTGCGGCGACCGCCGGGACCGCACGCTCGGACGCGCCTCGGCGCGGACGTCCGCCCGGGTGACGGCTCGACTGGCGGCGACGGTTTGACGACTTGCGATGCCCCCCACAGCCACCCCCCTGCTTCGCGCCATCCCGAATCCGACCTACTCTTCCGTCATGACCCTCGGTGAACCGCCGGCGCCTCCCGCCGCCTTCAGGCGCGCGCTGGAGACGTTGCGCCCTGCCGAGGTACGGCCGGAGATCGAGCTGGAGGACATCCCCGCCCCCCAGCGGCTCGCGCCGTACTCCGGAGCCGTCGGGGCGTCCGTGTACCGCGACGACGACGAACTCGCCGTCGGCCGCCTGATCATGCTGTTCGACCCCGAGGGCCAGCGCGGCTGGGAGGGGCCGTTCCGCCTCGTCGCTTACGTACGCGCCGACATGGAGCCGGAGATGACCACCGACCCGCTGCTGGGGCCGGTGGCCTGGAGCTGGCTTACCGAGGCGCTCGACGCCCACGGCGCGCGGTACGCCGCGGTGGGCGGCACGGTCACCCGCGCCGTCTCGGAGGGGTTCGGCGGCAAGGCGGACGACCCCGTCACCACCGAGATCGAGCTGCGCGCCTCGTGGTCCCCGCTCGACGAGGACCTGTCGCCGCACGCGGCCGCGTGGTGCGACCTCATGTGCCTGGCCGCGGGCATCCCCCCACTGCCGCCCGACGTCGCGACGCTGCACCCGCGTCCCGCCCGCCGAGATGATCCGAAAGTTCCATAGCCCGTGACAGAACCCGTAGTCCAGCCCCTGTTGGAGCCGCGCGAGGGAATCCCGCCCGTCATCGAGGACCCCGCCACGCTCGCGGCCGCCGTGGACGCCTTCGCCCGCGGGACGGGACCGGTGGCCGTCGACGCCGAGCGCGCCTCCGGATACCGCTACAGCGGCCGCGCCTACCTGGTGCAGCTGCGCCGGGCCGGCGCGGGCACCGCGCTGATCGACCCGATCGGCTGCCCCGACCTGTCCGCGCTGGACGAGGCCGTGAGCGACGCCGAGATCGTCCTGCACGCCGCCAACCAGGACCTGCCGTGCCTGGCCGAGCTGGGCTTCCGCCCGCGGCGGCTGTTCGACACCGAGCTGGCCGGGCGGCTGCTCGGCTACGAGCGGGTGGGCCTGGGGACCATGGTCGAGCTCGTCCTCGGCCTTCGGCTGGAGAAGGGGCACTCGGCGGCCGACTGGTCGTCCCGCCCGCTGCCGGAGGACTGGCTGCGTTACGCGGCGCTCGACGTGGAGGTGCTGGTCGAGCTGCGCGACGTCCTCCACGAGGAGCTGGCCGCCACCGGCAAGCTGGGCTGGGCGCTGGAGGAGTTCGCGTCGATCCTGGCCGCCCCCGCGCTTCCCCCGCGTACCGACCCCTGGCGGCGCACCTCGGGCATCCACCGCGTGCGCACGCTGCGCGGGCTCGCGGTGGTGCGGGAGCTGTGGACGCTGCGCGACCAGATCGCGCGGGAGGCCGACCTCGCGCCGGGGCGGGTGCTGCCCGACTCGGCGATCGTCCAGGCCGCCCTCGACCAGCCGCGTACGACCAAGGCCCTCACCGACATCACCCCGTTCGTCGGCCGCAGCGCCCGCCGTCACCTCAACGACTGGCTGGCGGCGGTGAACCGGGCCCGCACGATGCCGGAGCAGGCCCTGCCGCAGCCCGTGGGGCCGGGTGACGGCCCTCCCCCGGCCAACCGGTGGGCCGACCGGGACCCCGCCGCCGCCAGGCGCCTCGCGGCGGCGCGGACCGTCGTGGCGGCGCTCGCCGACGAGCACCGCATGCCGACGGAGAACCTGCTCCAGCCCGACGCCGTACGCAGGCTGACGTGGGAACCGCCCGTGCCCATCAGCGAGGAGACCGTGGGAGACCGGCTGCGCGAGCTGGGCGCGCGGGACTGGCAGATCGGCCTGAGCGTCCATCCGCTGACGAAGGCACTGGAACGGCTGGAGATCAAGGGCGAGGTGTGAGATGACCGATGCCTCCGGGTAGGGCCTGCACCACGTCCAGCTCGCCGTTCCGCCCGGGGCGGAGGACGAGTGCCGCGCCTTCTACGTGGGCCTGCTCCGGATGACCGAGATCGGCAAGCCCCCCGCGCTCGCCGCGCGCGGGGGCCTGTGGGTGCGGGCCGGCGACCTGGAGATCCACCTCGGTGTGGAGGAGGACTTCCGCCCCGCGCGCAAGGCGCACCCGGGCATCCTGGTGACCGGCCTCGACGACCTCGCCGCGCGTCTGGAGGCCGCCGGAGTCGAGGTCGCCTGGGATCCGCACTTCCCCGGCCACCGTCGCTTCTACGCCCACGACAACGTCGGCAACCGCCTGGAGTTCCTCACCCCGCAGACCTGACCGGGGCGTACGACCGTCACCGGAAATGAAGCATTTCGGCCTGGCTCGGTAAGTACAGGTGACCGCAGACGCCAGGAAAGGCCGAGATGCATGACAACTACCCGCGAAGTCGTCGCGGCGGATGATGCGACCCTCATCGGGAGATCGCTGCACGAGCCGGAGGTCTTCGCCGTCCTGTTCGACCGGCACGCACCGCTCCTCCACCGTTATGTGACCAGGCGGCTGGGGCCCGGCGAGGCGGAGGACGTCGTGGCCGACACCTTCCTGGCCGCCTTCCAGAGCCGGGACGACTACGACCTGGGCCGCCCCGACGCCCGCCCGTGGCTGTACGGCATCGCCTCGAACATGATCGGTAAACGGCGGCGCGCCGAGGCCGCCCTCTACCGCGCGTACCTTCGCAGCGGCGTCCATCCGGGGGAGATACCGGGCGCGCAGGTGGAGGACGGAGTCAACACCCTGGCCGTCAACCGGCCGCTGGCACGGGCCCTGCTGCGGCTCAAGCGGGCCGACCGCGACGTGCTGCTGCTCGTCGCCTGGGCCGGGCTGAGCTACCAGGAGGTCGCCGACGCGCTCGCGATCCCCCCGGGCACGGTCGCCTCGCGCCTCAACCGGGCCCGCAACCAGATTCGCCGGGATCTACCCGAAGGAGAATGGCAGTGAACGCGCTCACCAGCATGTGGCAGGCCGTCCCCGCGGCCTCGCAGGACGACCTCGCCGGGGCCAGGCGGCGGCTGTTGGACGGGATGCGGGCCCGGCGGCCCGCCCCCGCCACCTCACCGCGGCGGGTCCTCACCGCCCCTCGGCTGCTGATCGCGGCCGGCGTCGCGGCGGCGGCCGTCACCGCACCGCTGGTCGCCGGAGGCGGGACCCCGGCGTACGCCGTGACCGAGAACGCCGACGGCACGATCACGGTGGCTCTCAACGAGATGCGCGACCCCGAGGGGCTGCGGGCCGATCTGCTGGCGGCAGGCGTCACGGCCGACGTGTCGTTCCTGGCGCCGCACACGCGGTGCGCGGACGCCCGGTTCGAGGGCGTGGACCCTTCCTACGGGTCGCGGGGGCACACGGAGGAACAACTGCGGAACGGCGTGGAACGGTGGCGCTCGTTCGAGGCGGCCCAGGTGGTCGACGTCCGTGAGATCAGGATTCGCCCGGAGTTCATCCGGCCGGGCGAGACGCTCGTCCTGGAGTTCCGCGACAACCGGGACGCGCGGCGGCCCTGGCGGCTCGGCGCCTGGCTGGCCGAGGCCGGCTCTCCCGTGAAGCCCTGCACGCCCGTCCC
Organism: Microbispora sp. NPDC049633; assembly: GCF_040675265.1. Lineage (NCBI taxonomy): Bacteria > Bacillati > Actinomycetota > Actinomycetes > Streptosporangiales > Streptosporangiaceae > Microbispora > Microbispora sp. NPDC049633. Next base: position 38,721 of record NZ_JBFAOO010000024.1, on the reverse strand, counting down.
GGACGCGGGCTGAACCCGCCCGCGTCGTCCCGGTGCGGCCGGAGGCTCCCGGAGGTGCGCGGCACGATCGTCGCGCGGCCTCCGGGGGCGTCTTCGCGTCGTGCGCGAGACCGACGGCATGTCCGTCGCCCCCTCTGATCCAGCGACCGGTTACCGACCAGTAGCATGGGCCTCCGGAAGCTACCGACCAGTAGGAGCGAACCCGTGCCTGCGTCCCGTGAAGTCGTCTTCGTCGACGGCGTTCGGACGCCTTTCGGCAAGTCGGGCCCGAAGGGCCTGTACGCCGAGACGCGTGCCGACGACCTGGTAGTCCGCGTCATCCGCGAGCTGATGCGGCGCAACCCCGGCCTCCCCCCGGAGCGGGTGGACGAGGTGGCCATCGCGGCCACCACCCAGATCGGCGACCAGGGCCTGACGATCGGCAGGTCCGCGGCGGTGCTCGCCGGGCTGCCGAAGTCGGTTCCCGGCTACGCCGTCGACCGCATGTGCGCCGGCGCGATGACCGCCGTGACCACGGTGGCGGGCGGCATCTCCTTCGGCGCGTACGACGTGGCCATCGCCGGCGGCGTCGAGCACATGGGCCGCCACCCCATGGGCGAGGGCGTCGACCCCAACCCCCGGTTCCTGTCCGAGCAGCTCGTCGACGGCTCGGCGCTGATCATGGGCATGACCGCGGAGAACCTGCACGACCGCTACCCGTCCATCACCAAGGAGCGCGCCGACGCCTTCGCCGTCGCCTCCCAGGAGAAGGTCGCCAAGGCGTACGCCGACGGCAAGATCCAGGTCGACCTGGTGCCGGTGGCCGCCCGCAAGGCCGCCGAGGGCTGGGGCCTGGCCACGGCGGACGAGGCGCCGCGCCCCGGCACCACGCTGGAGGGCCTGCGCTCCCTCAAGACGCCCTTCCGGGCGCACGGGCGGGTCACGGCGGGCAACGCCTCCGGCATCAACGACGGCGCGACCGGCTGCATCGTGGCCGCCGAGGACGTGGCGCGGGAGCTGGGCCTGACCCCGCGCATGCGCCTGGTGTCCTACGCCTTCGCCGGCGTGGACCCCGAGGTGATGGGCATCGGGCCGATCCCCTCGACCGAGCGCGCGCTGCGCCTGGCCGGGCTGTCCATCGGCGACATCGGCCTGTTCGAGATCAACGAGGCGTTCGCCGTACAGGTGCTGGCCTTCCTGGAGCACTTCGGCATCGCCGACGACGACCCGCGCGTCAACCCGTACGGCGGCGCGATCGCGTTCGGCCACCCGCTCGCGTCGTCGGGCGTGCGGCTGATGACCCAGCTCTCGCGCGAGTTCGCCGAGCGTCCCGACGTCCGCTACGGGATCACCACGATGTGCGTCGGCATGGGCATGGGCGGCACGGTCATCTGGGAGAACCTGGCATGAGCACGATCGAGACCTGCAAGGCCCTTCTGGAGGGCAAGAACGCCGACGAGGTCGTCACCAAGGCCCTCGTGCGCGACGTCGAGCTGCCGTACGGCGCGGGCACGATGGCGCTGATCACGCTCGACAACGGCCACGACCACACCAAGCCGAACACCTTCGGCCCGCACGGCCTGCTCGCGCTGAACGACGCGCTCGACGCGATCGCCGCGCGCTCCGATCTGGCGGCCGTCGGCGTCGTCGGCAAGCCGTTCATCTTCGCGGTCGGGGCCGACCTCAAGGGCGCGGCGGCGGTCTCCTCCCGCGAGGAGGCGCTCGCCATCGGGCGGCTCGGGCACCATGTGTTCCGCCGTCTGGGCGAGCTGGACGTGCCGTCGTTCGCGTTCGTCAACGGCGCGGCGATGGGCGGCGGGCTGGAGATCGCCCTGCACTGCACCTACCGCACCGTGTCGTCCGGCGTCCCGGCCATCGCGCTGCCGGAGTGCTTCCTCGGCCTGGTGCCCGGGTGGGGCGGCACCCAGCTCCTCCCCCGCCTGATCGGCCCGGAGAAGGCGCTCAAGGTCGTCATCGAGAACCCGCTGTCGCAGAACCGCATGATCAAGGGACGGGACGCGTTCGCCCTCGGGATCGCCGACGCGATGTTCGAGCCCGCCGACTTCGTCGAGGAGTCGCTGCGGTGGGCCGCCCAGGTGCTGCGCGGCGAGGTGACCGTCGAGCGGGCCGACCACACCGCCGGGGACTGGGCCCCGGTCATCGCCCAGGCCCGTACCCTCGTCGACCTCAAGCTGCGGGGCGCCTCCCCCGCGCCGTACCGGGCGCTCGACCTCGTGGCCCTGGCCCGTACGGCGTCCCGCGACGAGGGCTTCGCCGCCGAGGACGAGGCACTGGCCGACCTGCTCATGAGCGACGAGCTGCGGGCCGGGCTGTACTCCTTCGACCTGGTGCAGCGCAGGGCCAAGCGCCCGGCCGGCGCGCCGGACAGGTCGCTGGCCCGTCCGGTCACCAAGGTCGGCGTGGTGGGCGCCGGGCTGATGGCCTCGCAGCTCGCGCTGCTGTTCGCCCGCCGCCTGGAGGTCCCGGTCGTGCTCACCGACCTCGACCAGGCCCGCCTCGACAAGGGCGTCGGCTACGTCCACGCCGAGGTCGACAAGCTGCTCGGCAAGGGCCGGATCTCCGCCGACCAGGCCAACCGGCTGAAGGGCCTGGTGAGCGGGTCGCTGACCAAGGACGCCTTCGCCGACGCCGACTTCGTGATCGAGGCCGTGTTCGAGGACCTCGGCGTGAAGCAGAAGGTGTTCGCCGAGGTCGAGGAGGTCGTCTCCGACACCTGCGTGCTCGCGACCAACACCTCCTCGCTGTCGATCACGGACATGGCCTCCGGCCTGCGGCATCCCGAGCGGGTCGTGGGCTTCCACTTCTTCAACCCGGTCGCGGTGCTGCCGCTGCTGGAGATCGTCCGGGGCGCCGCCACCGACGACGCCACGCTGGCCACGGCGTTCGCGGTCGGCAAGACGCTGAAGAAGTCGTCCGTCCTGGTCAAGGACGCGCCCGCGTTCGTCGTCAACCGGCTGCTGACGCGCTTCATGGGCGAGGTCACGGCCGCCGCCGACGAGGGCACCCCGCTGGAGGTCGCCGACCACGCGCTCGACGCGCTCGGCCTGCCGATGACGCCGTTCGCGCTGCTCCAGCTCGTCGGCCCGGCCGTCGCGCTGCACGTGGCCCAGACCATGCACGCGGCGTTCCCGGACCGGTTCGGCGTGTCGGAGAACCTCGCCAGGCTGGTCGCCGCGGGCAAGCCCGGCCTGTACGGCCCGGACTTCCGCATCGACCCGGAGGTGCGGGCGCTGTTCGAGGGCGGCTCGTCCCCCTCGACCGGTGAGGAGGTGCGGCTGCGCGCGCTGCGGGCCCTCGCCCGGGAGATCAGGCTCATGCTCGACGAGGGCGTGGTCTCCGCGCCGCAGGACATCGACCTGTGCATGATCCTCGGCGCCGGCTGGCCGTTCCACACCGGCGGCATCACGCCGTACCTCGACCGTACGGGCATCTCCGAGGAGGTGACCGGCTCCCGCTTCCTGGAGCCCGGCGTGGCGTCCGTACCGGCCTGACGCCCGGGGCCGCCCGGGCCGCCGCCGTATGGCGAGAGCCGGGCCGGGCGGCCCGCCGCGCGTAGGGGAACGCATGTCTCGATCGCGTAGTAGTGGAGGCGCTCGTCGGAGGAGATCCGGCGCAGGCCGGCCTTCTCCAGCACCCGCTGGGAGGCGAGGTTGCCGTGAGCGGTGTCGGCGAGGGCACGGCTGATCCGCCCGGTGGCGAACCGCTCGTGCAGGAGGGCACGCAGCGCCTCGGTCGCATAGCCGCGCCCTTCGACCTCGGGGGCGACGCCGTACCCGAAACCGACGCTTCCCTCGTCGCCGGGCGGGCCGAAGAAGCCGATGCCGCCGATGACCGCGCCGGAGCTGAGCAGCACGATCTGCAGCGGGCCGAACAGCGGGTCGGCCGGAGCTTCCTGGAGGACGAGCCGCGCGATGTCCTGGTCGTCGTGGCGCGGGTAGCCAGGGCTCCAGTTCCGGCCCTCGCGAGAGCCTGCCACGACGTGCTCGGCCTCCTCTCGGGTTAACGGGCGCAACTGGAGCCGTGCCGTTTCCAGAGTGAACATCGTCACCGCCCACCTCGCACGCCCGTGCGGCGAACGGGCTGCCGGAAGACTGTCACGCGCTGCTCAACTGCGACGCCTCCTCACCGAGGCCCGAGCGGGCGCCAGCGCGGCGCTGGTGATCACCGGGGAGGCGGGCATCGGCAAGACCGCGCTGCTGGAGCACCTGGCCGCCCGGGCGGGATCGGCCAAGATCCTGAGGACGACCGGGATCGAATCGGAGACCGAGCTTCCGTTCGCGGCGCTGCACCAGCTTCTGCGACCCGCGCTGGGGCGGCTGGACCTGCTCCCCGAGCCGCAGGCGGCCGCGCTGCGGGCGGCCTTCGGCGTGACGGCCTCCGCCGGGCAGGATCGTTTCCTGACCGGGCTCGCCGTCTTGACGCTCCTGTCGGAGCACGCCGGGGAGGATCCCGTGCTGTGCCTGGTCGACGACGCCCAATGGGTGGACCAGGCGTCCTTGGACGCGGGGTTGCTCGGCCCGCTTCCGCCGACGCCGGGCGGCGCCACCCCGTCCAGCCGCGTGCAGGCCGGCTTCGGCGCGCGGATCGACCAGCTGCCGCAGTCCACGCGAACGGCGCTGCTTGTCGCCGCCGCCGACGACACGGGAGAGCTGGCCGTGGTGCTGCGCGGCCGGGGGCCACGGTGCCGGATCTGGAACCGGCCGAGAAAGCCGGGCTGATCCGCCTGACCGGACCCACGCTGGCCTTCCGGCATCCGCTGGTCCGGGCCGCGGCCTACCACGGCGCCACCCTGGCCGGGCGGATCGCCGTGCACCAGGCCCTGGTGACGAGCCTGGACGGCGACGAACACGCCGACCGCCGCGCCTGGCACCGCGCGGCCGCGGCGACCGGCGCCGACGAGCAGGCCGCCCTGGAGTTGGAGCGCGCCGCCGAACGCGCTACTGGCGGAGAGCGACCTCGCCCTCGGCCGGCTCGACCAGGCCGGACAGGCGGCCGCGGAAGGGCTGCGTATCGCCGAGTACGCGGGGCTGGACCACCGCCCCGCCACGACATCGTGGCCCGCTACGAGCGATGGGCGCAGCTGACCAGCCGCCCGGCCACGCTCGCCCTGGCCTCCCGCTGCCGCGCCCTGACGAGCCCTGACGAACAGGCCGAAGACCACTTCACCGCCGCCCTCGACCATCACGAGCAGGGCTTGGAACGCTCACGTACCCACCTGCTGTACGGCGAATGGCTGGTCGCCGACGCCGGCGCACCGACGCCCGGCGTCACCTCCGGACGGCGCTGGAAGCCTTCGAGAGGGCCGGCGCCACCCCCTGGGCGGACCGTGCCCGAGCGGAACTGCGCGGCACCGGGGCGGTCGTCGACGAGGCCGGCGCCACCGGCACCCTGCTCGGCCGCCTGACCCCCCAGGAGCGGGAGGTGGTACGGCTCGCGGCCGCCGGCATCAGCAACCGCGAGATCGCGGCCCAGCTCTTCCTCAGTCCCCGTACGGTGGGCCACCACCTCTACCGGGCCTTCCCCAAGCTGGGTGTCACCTCACGCACCGAACTCGCCGGCGTCGTGGGGTCATGGCGACGGCCGGAGAACTCCCCATCAGAACCCCCCGTCAGAACTCCCCGTCGCCGAGCGGTCTGCCGGTGGGCATCACCAGGGAAGGGCCCGGTCTGGCATCCCTGACGAACCTCGCCCCCCTCCGGAAGGGCGTGCGCTCCCCGGGGCGGAACACGGCTGCCCGGAGCGACGCGGTCAGGCCGCGTGCCGGTAGGCGGGGTAGGTGAGGTAGCCGGCGTCGCCGCCCTGGTACCAGGTGGACTCGTCGTCCGGCGCGATGGGGAGCCCCTGGCGCAGCCGCTCCACGAGGTCGGGATTGGCGATGAAGGCGCGGCCGAAGCTGATCAGGTCGGCGCCGAGCCCCAGCCAGTGATCGGCCGCCGCCTTGTCCGCCTTCCGGGGGCCCATCGGAAAGACCGGGTTGACGATGAGCGTGCCGGGCCAGGCCTTGCGCAGTTCGACGAGCACGTCCTCGTCGGTGGTGGCCTCGAGGTGGACGTACGCCAGGTCCAGGGGGGCCAGCTCGGCGAGCAGCGCGCCGTACAGCTCGGGGACGTCGCGCTCCTCCGCGCCCCACAGGCCCGCGCCGGGCGAGAGCCGGATGCCGGTCCGGTCGCCTCCCACCGCCTCCACGGTCGCCGACACCGCCTCCACGGCGAACCGGATGCGGCCCGCGACCGACCCGCCGTACGCGTCGGTGCGCAGGTTGGCGGTGCTCGACAGGAACTGGGCGATGAGATACCCGTTCGCGCCGTGCAGTTCCACGCCGTCGAAGCCGGCGTCGACGGCCCGGAGCGCGGCCTGCGCGTAGGACATGGCGTGCTCGGGCACCTCGGCGGTCTCCAGCGCCCTCGGTACGGGCGCGGGCTTGGGCCCTGAGGGGGTGAACACCTCGCCGGGAGCGGGGACGGCCGAGGGGCCCACCGGCCGCATCCCCGTGGTGTCGGGATGGGAGACGCGGCCGCCGTGCATGATCTGGGCGAAGACGCGGCCGCCGTTGGTGTGCACCGCGGCGGTGACCGGCCGCCACGACGCGACCTGCTCGTCGGTGTACAGCCCGGGGGTGCCCGGGTTGGACTGCCCCACAAGGCTCGGCTGCACTCCTTCGGTCACGATGAGCCCGGCGGTGGCGCGCTGGGCGTAGTAGGCGGCCATCGACGGCGTGGCCAGGCCGCCCGCGGCCGCGCGGACCCGGGTCATCGGGGCCATCACGACACGGTTGGGCAGAGTCAGCGCGCCGAGCCGGTAGCGGTCGAAGAGGGTCGTCATTTCTGAACGCCTTTCGGGAATCTCTGCGGATGGACGTGTCCGCCGGCTGGACACGCGACTACGCTAAGACCTGACATTGACGTCAGATGCAAGCGTTTGAGCCGAGATTTTCCGACAGGAGGCGCGATGCGGATCGGCGAGTTGGCGTCGCAGGCGGGGGTGAGCGTCCGTTCCCTGCGCTACTACGAGGAGCAGGGCCTGCTCACCAGCACGCGCAGCCCCAGCGGCCAGCGCCACTACACCGAGGACGAGGTCGAGCGGGTGCGGTTCATCCAGCGCCTGTACGGCGCGGGCCTGTCGAGCCGGACGATCGCCGAGGTCCTGCCGTGTGTCGACACGCCGAGCGAGCGGAACTCCGACGAGGCGTTCGAGCGGCTGGTCCAGGAGCGGGACCGGATCAGCCGGCACATCGACGAGCTCGCCCAGGCCCGCGACGCCCTCGACCTGCTCATCGACGCCAACCGAGCGCACCGCGCCCACCGGACGCCCACCTGACGCCCCGCTGACCTCGGACACGACAGCGACGGCGCGCCGCCGATCGTGACCACCGCGACAGGCCACCATGACAGGCCACCGCGCCCCTCCCGTGCACGCGCGGGAGGGGCGCGGCGGAAGCCGGGTCAGCGCCTGAACAGACGCGGCGCCAGGTCGATGAGGTTCTTCTGCCACACGTCCCAGCCGTGCGGCCCAGGGGTGACCCCGTCGAACTCGTAGCGGATGCCGAGGCTGTCCAAGGTGGGCAAGGATCCCATGAACAGGGGCTGCACGAAGTCGGTCTGGTCGCCGACGTACAGGCGCAACATCCTGGTCCCGTTGTTGATCGCCGCCGCGTCGACGCCGTCGCCGCTGCCGAACCAGGCCGAGAACGCGGCGACGTAGGCGAACCGGCCCGGGTACGCCTTGAGCACCCCGAGCGTCTGCACGCCGCCCATCGAGAGACCGGCCAGGGCCTGCCGCGACGGGTCGCCGGAGACGTTGTAGCGGGCGCGGGCCGCCGGGACGATGTTGTCCAGCAGCTCCTTGTTGAAGTCGGGCACGTTGCCGTTGCCCATCACTACCACCATGGGCACCAGCTTCCCGTCGAGGAACTGGTGGTCGAGGATCTGCTTGGCGCGGCCCATCTCGACCCAGTCCGTGTAGCTCTGACCGCTGCCGTGCTGGAGGTAGAGGACGGGATACGGCTCCGCGCGCTTGGCGTCGTACCCGGGCGGGGTCCAGACCAACGCGGTCCGGTCCTGGTTGGCGACATTGCTCGGGTACGTCAGGCTCTCGACCTTGCCACCCCGGCCGGCGGGAACGTCCGAGAGCAGGCGCGCCCTCTCCCCCGGGATGAAGAAAGAGCTCCAGTTCGGCTCGGAGGTCACCTTCGTCGGGTTCGACGTGTCCTTGACCGAGACCCGGTCCACGATCCACTGGTAGTAGTAGAACCACGGGTCCAGCGGACCGATGGTCACCCGCCAACGGTCGCCGTCGCGGGACATCGGAACGCGTAGCCAGCTCCCGCCGGGAGCGTCGTTCGCCCATACCGTGACGTGCTTGGCGTCCTTGAAGTCCGTCGTGGTCTCGAAGGTGACGAAACCGTCCCGCACGAACGGCGTCGGCGTGGTGCCGGGCGCGGGCGGGTGGAACTCGCCCTTCAGCCGTCCGTGACCGGCGCTCGGACCGTGATCGCGCACCGGGCGGAACAGCCGCGGCACGAAGTCGATCAGGTTCTCCTGCCAGGTGTTCCAGTTCGCCCCGCCGTCGGGGTTGACCCCGTCGAACTCGTACCTGACTCCCGCGCGGTCCAGTGTCTTCGTGAGTCGAACGGTGGCGTTGTACGCGGGATCGGTCACGTTCCCGGTGTACAGCCGCAGCAGCGTGAGGCCGCGGCCGATCGCCCTCGCGTCCGGCCGGCCTGCGCCGTCCGTCGGCAGGCCCGAGAACGAGCCCGCGTAGGCGAACTCGTTCGGGTGGGTCAGCGCGGCACGCAGCGCCAGCGCCCCACCCTCGGCCACTCCGGCGATCGCCTGGTGCGCCGGGTCGCGCAGGACGTCGTACTTGTCCGCGACCGCCTTCCGGAGGTCCTTCAACTCCTTGTCGTCCGCCCGCCCGTCACCGCCGCCGACCACGACCACCATCGGCTCCATGGAGCCCTGGGCCGAGAGGTTGTCGAGGATCTGCTTGGCCCGGCCGAGGTCGAGCCAGTCGGTGGCGCTCTGCCCCTCGCCGGACTGCAGGAACAGCACCGGATACCCCTTCGGCCCCTTGGGACCCTTGGCGCTCTTGGCCTGGTAGCCCGGCGGGGTCCAGACCAGGGCCGAGTGTTCCTTCTTCTTGATCCGATAGGTCAGGGTCTCGACCTTGCCGCCCTGCCCCTGCGGCGCGTCCGCCAGCAGGCGCGCCGGGTCGCCCGGAACGAGGAAGGTGCTCCACAGGTGCTTGGAGGTCACCCCGGTGGCGTTCGTCGGGTCCTTTAGGCTCTTGGTGTCGTCGCCCGTGACCTGGTAGGAGTACAGCCCCGGCTTGAGCGGCCCGAGGGCCCCCCACCAGACGTCGCCCCTGCGGGTCAAGCCGTACTCCGCCCAGGCGAAGGAGGGGCCGAAGTTCCCCTCGACGGCCACCTGCGACATCTGGCCCGCGTTGGCCTCGATGTAGGCCGCCGGAATGCTGATCGCCACGTAACCGTCGTCCGAAACGCTCAGCCACGGCGTGTCCGCCACCGCCTGCCGGGGCGCGACCAGAACCGCCGCGACCGCCACGACTCCTGCGGTGATCACCGCCGAGAGCCGGCGCGCCGCCGTGAGGCGCGGGCCGCCGTGCTGGAATAACGTCATACCGAAACTCCCCTGATGGCCGCAGTGGTCGGTCCGACCCACCGACCTTACTCGTCGGTAGAATGGCGCCACCGATTCTGTGACCGAACGTCCGAGTCACAGGCACTTTCGCTCTCTTTTAGTCGCGAGCGATATCGGCCGCGATTCCAACGAATCAAGCTAATTGATATGATCTGAATCCACAAGCCTGTTGCGCGCCGCCCCGCCGGACCACGGCCGCTCCGCCGGCGTCGGCTCGGCGCATGTCGCATCCATGGCGTGCGCGCGGACACGGCACCGGTTCACCGTCGCAAGGGGTGACCTCGCATTTGTCCGCCGCCCGCAGCGGCCGACGCCGACCGGAATGGGAAACGGACGGCAGCGGGGGCGCCGTCCGCGCCGCAGACATGACCGCGCCGACCGCGGCGTTACGGTCGCCGCTGCTTGACTGGCGACTCTGACGTCGCCGAATCGGCAGCTCATTCGAAAGACGCCGTTTCCGGAGACGGCGATCCGGTCGCACTCCTCGTCGCACGGTTTCCGTCTCCGCGACGCGCAGTCGCCCCAAGCGAATTCGTTATCGGCGCGGCGGCTCGGGCTGTTCGCCCGCCGGGTCACCGTCCTCCCAATGGCGCGGGAGCCGCATACTCGTCCGCGATCGGGTAAGCGGCCCGTGTGTCATCGTTCGCGAGAAGAGGCCGGACGGGAAAGGACACAAGACGAGCCGATCGCCCTGGAGACAGCGGGCTGGGCGGCGCTTTCCGCCGAACCCCGCCGGCCGACCGGCGGTAGCCTCTCGTGCGGACGAAACGGGAGGTTACGGGCGTGACGGAACTGCTGATGGGGCTCAGCCTCGGCCTGGGGGCGGGTGTCACACCCGGGGCGCTGCTGACGCTCGTCATCACGGCCAGCCTGCGCGGCGGGTTCCGCGCGGGGGTGCGCCTGGCCTGCGTGCCGCTGCTGTCCGATCTTCCCGTGGTGCTGCTCGCCGTGACGGCCGTCGGGGCGCTCCCGCAGATGCTGCTGCGCGTCCTGGCGGTCGGGGGCGGGCTCTACGTCGTGTACCTGGGCGTGGAGACGCTGCGCGAGGCCCGTACAGCCCTGCCGCCCCGGCCGGGTGAGGCGGCGCCCTCCTCGGCCGGGGAGGTCCTGCGCGGCGTCGTGGTGAACCTGCTCAACCCGCACCCCTGGCTGTTCTGGATCGCCGTGGGGTCCCCGATCTTCGTCTCGGCATGGGACCACGCCCCGGCGTACGCGCTGGCCTTCGTGGGCGGCTTCTACCTGGTCCTGGTGGGTTCCAAGGTGGTGCTCGCGGGAGCCGTGGGGGCCGGCCGGCACCGGCTGACCGCCCGCGGCTACCGCCTGCTGCTGGGCGCGAGCGGCCTGCTGCTGGCCGCCGTCGGCGCCGTGCTCACCGTCCGAGGACTGCTTCCCCGGGCGTTGTAGTCGCCACCCTGCTGCGGCGGTGGCCGTACATGAAGTAGACGGCCGCGCCGATGGCCATCCAGACGAAGAACCGGATCCAGGTCTCCACCGGCAGGTTGAGCATCAGGTAGGCGGACGCCAGCACCGACAGGATCGGCACCAGCGGCACCAGCGGCGTACGGAAGGAGCGGGGCAGGTCGGGGCGGGTCCTGCGGAGGATCACCACCGCCACCGCGACGATCACGAACGCGAACAGCGTGCCGATGTTCACCAGTTCCGCGATGGCGCTCAGCGGGATCAGCGCCGCGAGCAGCGCGGTGACCGCGCCGATGACGATCGTGATCCGGTACGGCGTGCGGAACGTCGGGTGGACCCGGGCGAGGGAGCGGGGCAGCAGGTTGTCGCGGCACATCGCGAACAGCACCCGGCTCTGGCCGAGCATGAGGATCATCACGACCGTGGTGAGCCCGGCGATGGCCCCGATACTGATCACCGTCGCCATCCAGGGCTGGCCCACCGCCCGGAACGCGTCGGCGAGCGGGGCCGACGCGCTGAGCTCGGAGTAGTGCTGCATGCCGACGACCACGAGCGAGACCGCCACGTAGAGGATCGTGCAGACGACGAGCGAGGCGATGATGCCGATAGGCAGGTCGCGCTGGGGGCGGCGGGTCTCCTCCGCCGCGGTCGCCACGACGTCGAACCCGATGTAGGCGAAGAAGACCAGGGCGGCGGCCGTGAAGACGCCGAAGACGCCGTACGCGACCGGCTGCACGCCGAACAGCACCTGGATGAGCGGCGCCTTCATGCCCTCGGTCGCGGGCATCGCCTGGGCCGGCGGGATGAACGGCCGGTAGTTGGCTCCCTTGACGAAGAACAGCCCGGCGATGATCACGAGCAGCACGACGGCCATCTTGACCGCCACCATGGCGCCGTTGAACCGGGCCGACATCTTGATCCCGGCCACCAGCACCCCGGTCAGCAGGATCACGATCAGCGCCGCCGGGATGTTGAAGACGGCCTCGTCGCCGGCGATCGACGGCGGCAGGTAGACGCCGAAGTTCTTCAGCAGCGACGCGAAGTACCCCGACCAGCCCGAGGCGACCACCGCCGCGCCCAGGGCGAGCTCCAGCATCAGGTCCCAGCCGATGATCCAGGCGGGGAACTCGCCGATCGTGGCGTACGCGTAGGTGTAGGCCGAGCCGGCCACCGGCACCGTGGCGGCGAACTCGGCGTAACACAGGGCCGCGAGCGCGCACACCACCCCGGCGACCACGAAGGAGATCGCGACGGCCGGGCCGGCCGTGTTGCGCGCCGCCACGCCGGTGAGCACGAAGATCCCGGTGCCCACGATGACACCGACGCCGAAGACGGTCAGATCGAGAGCGCTCAGGCTGCGCCTGAGCCGATGCTCGCCGCCTTCGGCATCCTCAATCGACTGTTCTACCGGCTTCGTCCGGAACACGCTCATCCGCAGGCTCCTCATCATGTCGACGACCTGCAGACTTCCCGGTCACACCGGTATTACTCCTGGTTGTCAATCGGTCGGCTGCACCAGCCGCGCCGGGTGGCTCTCCATCACCGGCGACCGGCGTGCCACGGCCTCGGTGATCTGACGGGCGAGGTCCTGCCCGGTCAGGCCGATCTCGGAGAGGATCTTGGCCCGCTTGGCGTGGTCGAGGAAACGCTGCGGGATGCCGTAGGTGCGCACCGGCACGTCCACGTCGGCGTCGCGCAGCAGGCGCGCCACGGCGTCGCCCACGCCGCCGACCCGGCCGTTGTCCTCCACCACGACGACCAGCTTGTGCGCCGCCGCGGCCAGCACCAGGGCCCGGTCCAGCGGCTTCACCCAGCGGGGGTCCACCACGGTGGCCGAGATGCCCTGCGCGTCGAGGAGGGTCGCGGCCTCCAGGCAGATCTCGGCCATCGGGCCGACCGCGACCAGCAGCACGTCGGCGTCGCCGGCGCGCAGGACGTCCATCTCGCCGAGCTTGCCGACGGCCTCCACGTCCTCGGGCAGGGCGCCCTTGGGGAAACGGATCACCGACGGGCCGTCCTCGATCCCGACCGCCTCGGCCAGCAGCTCGCGCAGCCGCGCGCCGTCGCGGGGGGCGGCGACCGACAGTCCGGGGATGACCTGCAGGATCGACAGGTCCCACATGCCGTTGTGGCTCGGTCCGTCGTCGCCGGTGACCCCGGCCCGGTCGAGCACGACGGTGACCGGCTGCCGGTGCAGCGCCACGTCCATCAGAAGCTGGTCGAAGGCCCGGTTGAGGAAGGTCGCGTAGACCGCCACAACCGGGTGGAGACCGCCCATCGCGAGCCCCGCGGCGCTGGTCAGGGCGTGCTGCTCGGCGATGCCCACGTCGTAGATCCGGTCCGGATAGGCCTCGGCGAAGGCCGCCAGGCCGGTCGGGTGGAGCATCGCCGCGGTGATCGCGACGACGTCCTTCCGCTCGGCGCCGATCTTGACCATCTGGTCGCTGAACACGTTGGTCCAGCTGTGCGGCTTGGGCCGCTCCTCGCCGGTCTCGACGTCGAAGGGCTGCGGCGAGTGGAAGCAGTCCTCGTCGTGGTTCTCCGCGTGCGCGTAGCCGTTGCCCTTGCGGGTGAGCACGTGGACGATGACGGGGCCGCGGAAGGCCCGGGCGCGGCGCAGGGCGGCCTCCACGGCGCCCTCGTCGTGGCCGTCGATCGGGCCGACGTACTTCAGCCCGAGGTCCTCGAACATGGCCTGCGGGGTCAGGATGTCCTTCAGGCCCTTCTTCATGCCGTGCAGCGTGTCGTAAAGCGGCGTGCCGACCACCGGCACCCGGCCGAGGTTGTTCTTCACCAGTTCGAGCACGTGCTCGTAACCCTGGGTCATCCGCAGGGACGACAGATGGGAGGCCAGACCGCCGATCGTCGGCGAGTAGGAGCGGCCGTTGTCGTTGACCACGATGATCAGCGGCAGGTCCTTGCGCCCGGCGATGTTGTTCAGCGCCTCCCAGGCCATGCCGCCGGTGAGCGCGCCGTCGCCGATCACCCCGACCACCGTACGGTCCGTCTCACCGCGCAGTACGAGCGCCTTGGCCAGCCCGTCGGCGTACGACAGGACGGTGGAGGCGTGCGAGTTCTCGATGAAGTCGTGCTCTGACTCCGCCCGGCTGGGGTACCCCGACAGGCCGCCCTCCTGCCGCAGCGTGCCGAACTGCCCGGCCCGCCCGGTCAGCAGTTTGTGCACGTACGACTGGTGGCCGGTGTCGAACAGGATCGGGTCGCGCGGCGAGTCGAAGACCCTGTGGAGGGCGATGGTCAGCTCGACGACGCCGAGGTTGGGACCGAGGTGTCCGGCGGTCCTCGCGACCGTGGAGACCAGCAGCTCGCGGATCTCCTCCGCCAGCGCGGGCAGCTCCCCCGCCTCAAGGCGCTTCACGTCGAGCGGGTCCTTGATCGTCTCCAGAATCCCCACCGCGCATCCTTCCGCTCGCCATCGAACGGATCGAGTCTAGTTCCAGGCAGGCCTGGAGGTATCAGGGGTGGCGCCTAACCTCCACAAGACCTTTCCCGTGTTGACATCGATTCCGCTTTACCCGCCGCCGCCTCCTGCCCTACCCTCATGATCCACGTGGGGAAAGTCCGTATTAATGCGCCTTCGGGTTCCTCGCCAGATTCCTGACTATCTCTCTGTCCGCTTGGGATGCCCACTCATGATTCGCATAAGCCTCCGCTCGGTGGCCGTCGCGGCGACGGCGGTGGCCGGAGTCCTGTCCCTCACCGGTACGGCGGGCGCGGCCGGCGCGACGGCGGCACCGGCCACGTCGTCGGCCCGGCCCATGCCGACGGGCCCGGGGGCCCTGACGAGGAACCCGCTCTACACCACCGGCGAGTTCGAGTTCTTCGCGTGCAGCGAGCTGAGCCGCAGGCCCGGCGACATCGACACCTACCGGGTCTACCTGGACAACCTGCTCGACTGCCTCAACCGGACCTGGACCGAGGAGTTCCGGCAGGCCGGGCTGAAGTTCTCTCCGCCCAAGGTGCGGTACATCACCAAGAGCGTGGCGACGGGCTGCGGCAAGTACCCGGCCGGCTACGCGGCGGGCCTGTACTGCCCCAGGAACGGGACGATGTGGATCCTGCTGTCCAAGGGACAGCTGTCCGACCCCAACGAGTTCAGCCTCTTCACGGTCATCGCCCACGAGTACGGCCACTACGCGCAGGACCGGGCCGGCATCCTGCTCGAGTTCGCCCGGCAGTACCCCCGGCTGGGCAAGAAGCGCGTCGACGACCTCAACCGCCGCATCGAGCTGCAGGCCGAGTGCTTCTCCGGCGCCTTCATCGGCAGCGTCTGGCGTTCGCTCGGCCGTGACCAGGTCGACTGGGACGACCAGCTCAAGTGGATCATCGGCGACAAGTGGCACGGCAAGGCGGCCAACATCCGCTACTGGCTCAAGCGCGGCTGGTACGGCAACGGCCCGAAGGTGTGCAACACCTTCTCCGCCCCCGCGTCGAAGACGGCCTAGGGAGCGACCCGGGACAGCGCTTCGAGGGGGTCGGCGAGCACCTGGGCGAAGGCCAGCTCGGCGGCCCCCATCAGGGTCGCGTCGTCGCCCAGGGCCGAGGTGCGCAGCCGCACCTGCTCCCGCGTCGCGCGCAGGGTGCCGGTCGCGATCCGGCTGCGCACCTGGGCGGCCGAGCCCAGGTAGATCTCCCGCAGGATGCCGCCGAAGACGACCATCTCGGGATTGAAGATGTTCACCAGACTGGCCACGCCGAGCCCGAGCCAGTTCCCCACGCGGGCGAGGGCCTCCTGGGCCCTCACGTCGCCGCGGTCGGCGGCGTCGACGACGGCACGGACCCCGTCCCGCCCGATGATCTCGCCGTACCGGCCGGCGTGCTCCATGAGGGCGGGCTCCCCCACCTCGGCCTCCAGGCAGCCGCGCGAGCCGCAGGCGCAGGGCCGTCCGTCCGGGTTGACCACCATGTGGCCCACCTCGCCGCCGTACCCGCCGTACCCTCCGAGGAGCTGGCCGTTCACGATGATCCCGCCGCCGATGCCCACATCCGCGTGCAGGTAGATCAGGTCGCGGCAGCCGGCGCCGATCCCGCGGGTGTGCTCGGCGAGCGCGCCGAGGTTGGCCTCGTTGCCCACCGCCACCGGCAGCCCGAGCGCGAGCCGCTTCGTGAGCTCCTCCCCCAGCGGCACCTCGAACGCCCCGATGTTGGGCCCGATCCTCACCACGCCGTCGGAGGCCCGGACCACGCCGGAGACCGCCGCCGCCGCGCCGACGCAGATCGTGTCCTCACGCGTCTTGCGCCGCATCTGCCGGGCGAAGCCGGCCAGCGTCCCCACGACCTGCGCCATGTCGAACGACTGGCGCGCCCGTGCGGCCTCGCGGCGGTCGAGGATCACACCGCCGAGGCCGATGCGGGCGGCGGCCAGCCGGTCCACCCCCACCTCGAAGGCCAGCACGTAGACGCGGGCCGTCTCCGGGCGGACGACCAGCGACGGCCGTCCCGCCCGGCCGGTGTCCTTGGGAAGTTCCTCCCTGACGAGACCGGCCGCCGTGAGGTCCGCCGTGAGCGCCATGATGGTGCTGCGGTTCAGCCCCATCAGCGCGGTCAGCTCGGCCCGCGACGTCGGACCGCCCAGGTGGACGTGCCGCAGGAGCGTCCCGAGATTGTGCTTGCGGATCTCCTCCTGTGAGGGACCGGCGCGCATCATCGGGGCAGCCTCGCGGATTCCGTGGGGGGGGCGGTCAGGGGGGCCGTGAGAGAGCTCAGGGGGCGGAGATCACCTTAGCTGTCCCGATCACGTCATCTTCTGCCGGTCGCCGCCGCGCGCTTCCTCGACAGCGCGTCCACGCCCGCGGCGAGCAGGAGCACCGATCCGGTCACGACGAACTTCACGCCGGCGCTGTAGCCCATGAGGCCCATGCCGTTCTCGATGACCGCGACCACCGCGCCGCCGAGCACCGCGTCGAGCGCCCGGCCCTTGCCGCCGAAGAGGCTGGTGCCGCCGATGACGGCCGCGCCCACCGCGAACAGCAGCACGTTGCTGCCGCCGGTGTTGGGGTCGACCGAGTTGGCCCGCGACGCCGCGATGATGCCGCCGATCGAGGCCATGAAGGAGCAGATGACGAACGCGGAGATGCGGATGCGGTCCACGTTGATGCCGGCCCGGCGGGCGGCCTCGGCGTTGCCGCCGACTGCGTAGATGTGCCGGCCGTACGACGTGCGCCGCAGCACGAAGGTCCAGACGATCAGCAGGATCACGATCAGCGGGACGACGATCGGCACGCCCTTGAGCGACACGATCGCCGCGTTGCGGCTGCGCTCCAGGTTGAGCACGTACACCGCGAACCCGGCGACCACGGCGAGCGTCAGGATCCGGGCGCCGATGACCGCCATCGGGGTGGCGACCAGGCCGCGGGACACGCGGCGGCGCGCCTGCACGAACTGCAGGGCGGCGTACGCGGCGACGCCCACCACCAGCGCGATCCAGCCGGCGATCGGGGGGACGTTCTTGTTCGCGATCGCGAGGATCGTCTCGTCGCGGATCGAGATGTTGGTGCCGTCCTTGACCAGCAGCAGCACGACGCCCTGGAAGGCCAGGAACGCCGCCAGCGTGACCACGAAGGACGGGATGCCGAGCTTGGCCACCAGAGAGCCGAGGACCATGCCGATGACGGCGCCGGTGACCATCGCGGCCAGGACCGCGAGATACCAGGGCCAGCCCTGCAGGGTCAGCAGCACGGCGAGCACCGCCGCGCAGACGCCGCTCGCGAAGCCGGCGGACAGGTCGATCTCGCCGAGGAGGAGCACGAAGATCAGGCCCATGGCGATGACGGCGACCGCCGCGCCCTGGGTGAACAGGTTGGCGAAGTTGACCGCCGACAGGAAGGCCGGGCGCAGGACCGAGAAGACCACGCAGAGGATGACCAGGCCGAAGACCGCGGGCAGCGCCCCCAGCTCACCGCCCTTGACCCGCTCGATGTAGCCCTTGACGTGCACGCCGATCGAGGAGTCGGCGTTCTCCTGCTTGGGGAGCGTTTCGGTTGTCATGATGCCGCTCCGTTGCCGTTCCTGAGCCCGAGCTCCCCGCTCCGCCCGGAAGTGATGAGTTCCACGACCTGCGAGTGGGTCACCTCGGAGGCCTTGACCTGAGCCGCCATCCGTCCCAGGTACAGCGCCGCGATCCGGTCGGACACGGCGAAGACGTCGTTCATGTTGTGCGAGATGAGCACCACCGCGAGGCCCTTGTCGGCCAGACGGCGGACCAGCTCGAGCACCTGGGCGGTCTGCGCCACGCCGAGGGCGGCGGTCGGCTCGTCGAGAATGACGACCTTGCTGTTCCACAGCACGGCCTTGGCGATCGCCACGGTCTGCCGCTGGCCGCCGGACAGGCTGGAGACGTGCTGGCGCAGCGACTTGACGGTGCGGACCGACAGGCCGGCCAGGGTCTTGGCCGCCATCTCCTCCATCGTGTCCTCGTCGAGGACCAGCCCGCTGCGGCGCTCGCGGCCGAGGAACATGTTCTGCACGATGTCGAGGTTGTCGCAGAGGGCGAGGTCCTGGTAGACGATCTCGACGCCCAGCGCCGCCGCGTCCCTGGGCCCGTGCACCTGGACCCGCTCGCCCTCGAAGAAGTACTCGCCCGAGTCGATCGGGTGGATGCCGCCGATGCATTTGACCAGCGTCGACTTGCCGGCGCCGTTGTCGCCGACCAGTGCTGTCACCTCGCCCGGATAGGCCGAGAAGGCGACGTCGTGAAGGACCTGCACGGGGCCGAAGCTCTTGTTGATGCCGCGCAGTTCCAGGATCGGTCCCTGGGACACGATGGGCTACTCCGTAGATCGATGGGGCCGGTACGGCGCCGTTCTCCGGGCCGCCACTCGTCGCTCCGGGCGGTGCGGGGCGCCCTGTGCCCTTTCCGGGACTGTGTCGTATCCCGGGACAGGACGCCCCGCACGGTGCTCGTCGCGGCTCAGCACGTCACCCGCTAAGGGGGGTCCGCGTCGCCGTACGCACCCGGTGGATGGATGGGCTTAGCTGATGCCGGCCTCGGTGCACTTGTCGGCGAACTCGCCGGTGCACAGCTCGTCCTTGCTCACGAAGCCGTCGGCCACGACGTCCTTGACGTTGTCGAAGAAGATGGCCTGGGGCTCCAGGAGCACGGAGGGGACGTCACGGTTGCCCTCGGTGTCCTTGACCGTGCCGCTCGCCTGCGGCTGCTCGCCCTTGGCCAGCGAGACCGCGAGCTGCGCGGCCGCGTCGGCCTCCTTCTTGATGGCCTTGTAGACCGTCATGCACTGGTCGCCGGCGAGGATGTTCTGCAGGCCCTGCACGGTGGCGTCCTGGCCGGTGACCGGGACCTTGCCGTTCAGCTTCTGCTTCTTCAGCACGGAGATGGCGGCGTTGCCGAGGCCGTCGTTGGCGGCGAGCACACCGGCGATCTTCGGCTCCTGGGTCAGCATCTGCTCGAAGATCGTGCCGGCCTGGGTGTTGTCCCAGTCGGGAACCGACTGGTCCGGACCCTTCTTGTAGTCACCGGAGTCGTACTTCGGCTGCAGCACGCCGTCGTAGCCCTGCTTGAACAGCGTGGCGTTGTTGTCGGTCGGCGAGCCGTTCAGCTCGGCGACGATGGGCTTGTCGGCCTTCTTGTCGGTCAGGCACTTGACCAGGCCCTCGCCCTGCAGCTTGCCGACCGCCGTGTTGTCGAAGGACACGTAGTAGGAGGCGCTGCCGCCGAGCGTGAGGCGGTCGTAGTCGATCGTCGCCACGCCCTGCGACTTGGCCTTGTCCAGCACGGCCTTGCCGGTGCCGCTGTCCAGGTTGACGATCATCAGGACGGTCGCGCCGTTGGTGATCATCTGGTCGGCGATCGTCTGGAACGCGGTCTTGTCGCCCTGGGCGTTCTGGATGTCGTACTGGACGCCCGCCGTCTTGAAGGCCTCCTCGAGGTACTTGCGGTCGGCGGTCTCCCACCGGGCGGAGGACTTGCTGTCCGGCAGGATGACGCCGATCTTGCCGGGCTTGGCGTCGCCGGCGGCGGCCGAGGGGGCGCCGCTGGTCTCCGCCGAGGTGTCACCGCTCTCGCCCCCGCAGGCGGTGAGACCGAGGGTGAGCGCCGCGGCAGCGGCGCCGATGCTGAGGATCCCCTTGCGCATGATGCGTGGGTCCTTTCTTTGGCTGGGGGTCTATGAGGGGGTGCGGCCGAGCCAGTGCCTCGTCCCGCCGTCTGGGCGAGTGCTGTCGGTCAAGACACTCTGGCCACCCGGTACGGCAGGAGCCGGGTCCCGGCGTTCACCGCTCCAGGGAATGTTGTTTGAGACAACGTAAGCCCAAAGCCCAGGTGGTGAAAGACACAGGACGGTAACGTTTGTTGTCCGCGGTAACAATGAAGAAACGCACGATCAACATCGGGCGGCGTTACTTCCCGGCAGGCGACGGGCGATCGTGACACGTTGGCGATCCCGGGGCTCCTACTGTCGGCAGCGACGCCCCGCGTACGGCGGCGTGGCGGCGATGCGGAGGCCGGTGATGCCCGAGCCCGTTCTGTCCTGCCATTCGCCGAGCCGCCGCGCCGGCGGCGGTGAGGTCGTGCGCGCCCTGTCGCTGGACGTCGCGCCGGGCGAACGTGTCACCCTCGTCGGTCCCTCGGGCTCGGGGAGGACTACCCTGCTGACCACACTCAGCGGCCTGCTGAAGCCCGCCGCCGGCCGCGTGCTGGTCGGCGGAGTGCCGCTCGCCGAGCGTCCGGACCCGCGCCGGGAGACCGCACTGGTCTTCCAGTCCTACGGCCTGCTGTCGCCGCTGACGGCCGCCCGCGTCCTCGCGCTCCGGCCGCGGGCGCTGCCGGCCGACGAGCCGACGGCCGAGCAGGACAAGGTCAACCGCGCCCTGGTGCTGGAGGCCCTGCTCGCGTCGCCCGCCGCACTGGTCGTGACCACGCACGACCCGGAGGTGGCCGGCCGGTGCGACCGGGTGGTCGACCTGCGGGCGGCGGTGTTCCGGCGGTGACCACTCCGGCGAACGCGCCCGCGAACGCGCCACGCGAGTCGTCCGCCTGACCCGGTTCCACGGCCCGCCGCCGTACGGCTATCCGCCGTGACCCGGCGGCCCGTAAGGCTGCTGCGGCGGCTGGAAGGACTGCGCGGGCTGGTGGACGGGCTGCACGGGCTGGACAGGCTGCGCGGGCGGTCCTGGCTGCGCTGTGCCGTAACCGGGAGGCGGACCGTAAGGCTGCTGCGGCGGACCGTATGCGGGCTGCTGAATCATCTGAGCGTGCTGCGCCCCGATCCGCTCGTGCCGCACCGCGAGCCGCACGGCCCAGTAGATGACGAGGAACATCACGGTCGCCGAAACGACGAGCGAGATGAGCACCCCCAGGACGCTGCTGACCATCGGTCCCCCTACGTATGAGGACACAAGCCTGCCGATCTTAAGGAGGGACTGTCCAGTCCTCGAATCTCGGACAGCCGCGCTCAGTGGGCGAGGCTCTGCCCCAGCAGCGCGCAGGCGGAGACGGCGGCCACCGCCAGGACCGCGGCGCGGACCCGTCCGCCGTCGAGATAGCGGCGCAGCGGTCCCGACACCGCGAAGCCGAGCAGGACGAAGGGCACCAGCGCCGCCCCCGCCGCCAGTGCGCGCCCCGGAAGCCTGCCGAGCGCGGCGAGGATGACGAGCGACTGGGCGGCGCTCAGGCAGAAGTAAGTCGCCAGCGTCGCGCGGATCTGCGGGCCGCGGGCGTTCTGGTAGACCAGGGCGATCGGCGGGCCGCCGATGCCGGTGGCCGTGCCGGTGATCCCCGAGAGGAAGCCCGCGACGGTCAGCGTCGCGCCGTTGCGCGGCACTGAGACCGCGCGGGCCGTCAGCGCCACCGCGACCAGCACCATCACGCCGACCAGCACGCCGAGCGCCGCCGTGCTCACGTAGACGACCACGAGTGCGCCGACCGCGCTGCCCGGCAGCCGGCCCAGCAGGGCGAACCCCGCTCCCCGCCACTCGGTCCTGCGCCACTCCCGGGCCAGCGTGAACACCGGCATCGCGAGGTTGACCACCTGGACCGCCCCCGGCATCACCGAGGGATCGAGCAGTGCGATCAGCGGTGCGGCCACCAGGCCCAGCCCGAACCCAACCCCGCCCTGCACGACCGCCCCGATGAAGACGGCCGCTCCCCCGACGAGCAGCAGCACCACGTCGTGATCCATGCGCGGACCCTAGCGGCGTCCCCCGGCGCCCGGGCAACCGGTTATCCGGCTCAGGAACTCGGACAATCACCGTCAGTAGTTTGAAATATGTTGCGAGAGTAATCGGATCCTTCGTCGACTCCTACGTGGCGACAACGCTTTTTGTAGACAGGGTCGTAGCCTCGCGGTATGGGCAGCGAGCAACGCCACACGACGATCCGGGTCAGCGTCGAGACCAGAGACCTGATAGCGCGACTCTCGGAGCAGGAAGGCAAGAGCATGACCGCATTGGTCGAGGACGCCGTAAGGGAGCACAGGAGGAAGCTCCGCTGGCAGCGCGTCGCGGCGCAGATGGAGCGGACCCGCCGGGAGGACCCGGAAAGCTGGGCGGAGTACGTCGCGGAGCGCGACCTGTGGCTCGGCCCCCCGTCGAACCGCGTCGCCCCCGAGTGGGAAGGCCTGATCGATCCACCCGAGGATCTCCCCGGCGAGCCCAAGGAGAGGAATGAGGGTTAGGCAAGGCGACATCTGGTGGGCCGACCTCGGCGAGCCGATCGGCCGCGAGCAGGGGTACGGCCGGCCCGCCGTCGTCGTCAGCAACGACATCTTCAACAGGCTCGTACGGGACCCCGTGCTCGCCGTTCCGCTGACGACGCGGTTCCGCGGCTGGGACACGCACGTCGAGATAGCGCCCGAGGAGACGGGGCTGCCGAAGACGAGCTGGGCGATGGTCGAACAGGTGCGCGCGCTGTCACCCGAAAGGTTCGGCGCAAGAATCGGGACCGTTCCGCCCGACGTGCTGTCGGAGATCGGCGACTGGATCGCCGACATGTTGTAGGACGGCCAGCGGTCCTGGACGGGATCGGAATCCCGTCCAGGACAGCGTCATGCCCGATGCGGATGCGGTTCAGCTCTTGGCGAGCAGGGAGCGCAGGACGTACTGCATGATGCCGCCGTGGCGGTAGTAGTCCGCCTCACCGGGCGTGTCGAGGCGCACGACGGCCTGGAACTCGACGTCCCCGGCGCGGACGGTGACCGTGGCGGGGGTCGAGCCGCTGTTGAGCTCCTCGACGCCGGCGATGTCGAAGGTCTCCTCGCCGGTCAGGCCCAGCGAGTCGGCGTTCTCGCCCTCGGGGAACTGCAGCGGCAGCACGCCCATGCCGATCAGGTTCGACCGGTGGATGCGCTCGTACGACTCCGCGATGACGGCGCGCACGCCGAGCAGCGCGGTGCCCTTGGCCGCCCAGTCACGCGACGACCCGGAGCCGTACTCCTTGCCGGCCAGGACCACCAGCGGGATGCCGGCGGCCTGGTAGTTCTGCGACGCGTCGTAGATGAACGCCTGCTCCCCGCCCTTGGTGAAGTCGCGGGTGTAGCCGCCCTCCACGCCGTCGAGCAGCAGGTTGCGCAGCCGGATGTTGGCGAACGTGCCGCGGATCATCACCTCGTGGTTGCCGCGGCGGGAGCCGTAGGAGTTGAAGTCCCTGACCTCGACGCCGTGCTCGCGCAGGTAGCGGCCCGCCGGGGTGTCGGCCTTGATCGAGCCCGCCGGCGAGATGTGGTCGGTGGTGACCGAGTCGCCCAGCTTGGCCAGAACCCGGGCGCCCCTGATGTCCGTCACCGGCTCGGGCTTGGCGGGCATGCCGTCGAAGTACGGCGCCTTGCGGACGTACGTCGACTCCGGGTCCCACTCGAAGGTGTCGCCGGTCGGGATCGGCAGCGACCGCCAGTGCTCGTCGCCCTTGAACACGTCCGCGTAGTCACGCTTGAACATGTCCTGGCTGATCGACTCCGACACCACCGCCGCGACCTCCTCGGGCGACGGCCAGATGTCCTTGAGGAAGACCGGCTGCCCGTCGGCGCCGACGCCGAGCGGCTCGTTGTTGAGGTCGACGTCCATGGTCCCGGCCAGCGCGTAGGCCACCACGAGCGGCGGCGAGGCCAGGTAGTTCATCTTGACGTCGGGGTTGATCCGGCCCTCGAAGTTGCGGTTGCCCGACAGCACGGCGGTAACCGCGAGGTCGCTCTCCTGGATGGCGGCGGAGATCTCCGGCTCCAGCGGGCCGGAGTTGCCGATGCAGGTGGTGCAGCCGTAGCCGACGAGGTTGAAGCCCAGCTTGTCGAGGTACGGCTGGAGACCGGACCGCTCGAAGTAGCCGGTGACCACCTGGCTGCCCGGGGCGAGCGACGTCTTCACCCACGGCTTGCGCGACAGGCCCTTGTCCACCGCGTTCTTCGCCAGCAGGGCCGCGCCGAGCATGACGTACGGGTTCGAGGTGTTCGTGCAGGAGGTGATCGCGGCGATCGTGACGACGCCGTGGTCGATCTCGAAGGACGTGCCGTCCGACAGCGTCACCGGAGTGGGCCGGTGCGGGCGCTCGCCGTTGCGCCGCACCTCGTGCGGAACGTCGCCCGCCCCGCTGTGGGCGATCGCCGGAGAGTCCGAGGCCGGGAAGGACTCGGCGGACGCCTCGTCGGCCGGGCCCTCGATGCCGTCGTCGGTGACGTAGGTGCGCACCGCCGCGCGCCACGCCGACTTGGCGTCGGCCAGCGGGATGCGGTCCTGCGGGCGCTTGGGCCCGGCGATCGACGGGACGACGGTCGACAGGTCGAGCTCGATGTACTCGCTGAAGACGGGCTCGGGCGCCGAGGGGTCGAGCCACAGGCCCTGTTCCTTGGCGTACGCCTCGACCAGCGCGACCTGCTCCGGCGAGCGGCCGGTGAGCTTGAGGTAGTCGATGGTCTGGCCGTCGATCGGGAAGATGGCGCAGGTGGAGCCGAACTCGGGGCTCATGTTGCCGATCGTGGCGCGGTTGGCCAGCGGCACGCTGGAGACGCCCTCGCCGTAGAACTCCACGAACTTGCCGACCACGCCGTGCTTGCGCAGCATCTCGGTGATCGTGAGCACGAGGTCGGTCGCGGTCGCGCCGGCCGGCAGCTTGCCGGTCAGCTTGAAGCCGACCACCCGGGGGATCAGCATCGAGATCGGCTGGCCGAGCATCGCGGCCTCGGCCTCGATGCCGCCGACGCCCCAGCCGAGGACGCCGATGCCGTTCTCCATCGTGGTGTGGGAGTCGGTGCCCACGCAGGTGTCCGGGTACGCCTTGCCGTCGCGGGTCATGACCACGCGAGCCAGGTGCTCGATGTTGACCTGGTGGACGATGCCGGTGCCGGGCGGGACGACCTTGAACTCGTCGAACGCCGTCTGGCCCCAGCGCAGGAACTGGTAGCGCTCGCGGTTGCGCTCGTACTCCCGCTCGACGTTGCGCTGGAAGGAGTCGGGGTGACCGAAGAAGTCCACGATGACCGAGTGGTCGATGACCATCTCGGCCGGCGCGAGCGGGTTGATCTTCGCCGGGTCGCCGCCCAGGTCGCGTACGGCCTCGCGCATCGTGGCGAGGTCGACCACGCAGGGCACACCGGTGAAGTCCTGCATGATCACGCGGGCGGGCGTGAACTGGATCTCCACGCTCGGCTGGGCGTTCGGGTCCCAGCTCGCGATGGCGCGGATGTGGTCGGCGGTGATGTTCGCGCCGTCCTCGGTGCGGAGCAGGTTCTCCAGAAGGATCTTCAGGCTGTACGGGAGGCGCGCCGACCCCTCGACGGCGTCCAGCCGGTAGATCTCGTATGACGCGTCACCGACGCGCAGCGTGTCACGGCTGCCGAAGCTGTTCGCGGACACGAAGTTCGCCTCCCCAGGGTTCCGGGCTAGTCACAGGTTTCGTGTGCATCCTCCCGCACGCACGGGACACTCCCGACAATTAGGTTGCCCTAACCTGTGCGGCTCGGCGGAT
Source organism: Microbispora sp. NPDC049633 (assembly GCF_040675265.1). NCBI lineage: Bacteria > Bacillati > Actinomycetota > Actinomycetes > Streptosporangiales > Streptosporangiaceae > Microbispora > Microbispora sp. NPDC049633. The sequence goes on along the minus strand of NZ_JBFAOO010000024.1, from coordinate 12,717 downwards.
GTCTCGACGTCAAGATATCCCTCAAGATATCTCGACATCAAGTTACCCTCGGGTAGGAAGATCGCCAGGCGGCCGACACCGGCAAATAGCCGGATTTTTCCGGGTTCGCTAAGACGATCGCTCAGGCCGGCATCAGCCGCAGGCAGAACAGCGCGATCACCACGACCGACAGGGCCGGGCCGAGGAACTGCTTCTCGAACGCCTTGCCGGTCTTGATGCCGATGTCCCACGGCAGGAGCCAGCGCCCCTTGATCGGCCATAAGACGGGACAGCCGCGCTCGGTCAGGCAGTCGCCGATCACGTGTACCAGGCAGCCGACCCCGATCGCCAGGCCCAGCCAGGCATAGGTGACCCCGAGTGTCATGAACGTGAAGAACAGCGCCGCCGTGAGCCCAATGTTCACGATGGCGGAGGTGAGCGTCCTGCCGGGCACGCCGATGCCGACGGCACGGATCGCCAGGCCGATCATCAGCACGACCAGGATGTCGCGGCCGATCGCGTAGCGCTCCCCGAGCAGGTGCGCGCCCACGCCGGCCAGGACGCTGAACAGCAGCGAGTGGGTGGCGTGCCGGTGCCCGCCGCTGACGAAGTTCACGCCCTTGCTGAGCAGCCAGGTCACCGGTCCGAACGTCTGGGCGATCGTGGCGCTGGGATGGTCGAGATCGGGCAGCATGGCCGCACCGGCGCAGACCACGGCGCCCGCGACGAGCTCGGGCGGGGTCAGGATCGGCCCCGTCAGCGTCGCCAGCTCCGGGTGCCCCACCGCGTCAGGCAGCGCCATCAGGGCCGGCGCGACCGCCAGCCACACCGCCGCCCCGCTGAGGGCGTGCGAGTGCCCCATCATGACAAGATCACGCTTGCAGACTGTACGGCATAGCACCGACATATTCCGCGAAGCGCCCACCACCCGGACTGGTGTCGCTCACGTCCGTCCGGCGCGGTCACCGGAACGACAAAGACGGGATCGTCCCGCTCCAAGAGCACCCCCCAGCCCTCTCAGAGCAGAACGATCCCGTCTTCGTGTGAGATAACGCTACGGTCTCGGAGGCTGTTCCCCGCACTCGAAAAACTTCCGCGTGAGCTACGTCACTCTTACCGCGATATTGTCGTAAGAACGATCGCGATATATCGTTGAGCCATCGAGAACAGATCGCGGCCAGAAGGGGGCACTGCGATGAGTTCGGCACACGCGATGGGCGCACCCTGGGCCCGCCCGGAGTTCAGACAGCAGTTCAGACAGGAGATGCGGCGCGCCATGCGCGAGAGGTTCGTCAAGGGGGCGGCCATGTGGCATCAGGAACAGGGCGGGGGCCCTCACGAGCACCGGCACAGGGGCGGCATGCGGGGGCGCGGCCCATGGGGCGGTTTCGGGCCCGGCGGCCCGTTCGGGCCGTGGGCGGGCGGCAACTTGCCGTTCGGCCCCCGGGGCTTCGGCCGGCCGAGGAAGGCCAAGCGCGGTGACGTACGAGCCGCGATCCTCGCCCTGCTCGCCGAGCAGCCGCGCAACGGCTACCAGATCATCCAGGAGATCGCCGAGCGCAGCCAGGGCGGGTGGAAGCCGAGTCCCGGCGCCGTCTACCCCGCGCTGCAGCAGCTCACCGACGAGGGCCTGGTGCGCGCGGAGGAGACCGAGGGGCGCAAGACGTTCCAGCTCACCGAGGCCGGGCGCACCTACGTGGAGGAGCACGGGGACGAGGTCCGGGCGCCGTGGGAGGAGATGACGCCGGACATCGGGGACGACGTCCACGAGCTGTTCGACCTGTCCAGGCAGGCGGCCTCCGCGCTGTTCCAGATCGCCCACTCGGGCTCCGCGGGGCAGGTCGGGCAGGCGAAGCAGGTCCTGGCCGAGACCAGGCGGCGGCTCTACCAGATCCTCGCCGACGGCGACCCGGCGGAGGAGTGACGATGGTCTCCCCCGAGGGCTCCCCCTATCGGCCCGCCGCCGGAGGCGGTGCACACACCTCCCATGGCGGCAACGCATCCGCGGGCCACGCCCCGCCGGGCGGTCCGGCGTACGGCGGGCCGCGGATCGGCGGCCTTCGCATCGGGGACAGGGAGCGCGACGAGGTGACGCGGCTCCTGCACGACGCGTTCGCGCAGGGCCGCATCACCCGCGAGGAACTCGACGAGCGCCTCGACGCGACGCTCTCGGCCCGCACGGCCGAGGACCTTCGGCGGGTGACCGCCGACCTCCCCGGCGCCTGGCCGGACGACCCGCGGCCGGCGGGCGCCCATGACGGCGGTGGGCGGGCCGGGGGCCCGTGGGGCCCGGCCTTCCCCGGGCTGCCGGGCACCCGGTCCGGGCCGTACGGCGGGCCGTGGACGGGGGCCCCCACGTGGGCCGGTGCGTGGGGCCCGCACGCGGGGCCGCCCTGGGCGAGGCGTCACCGCCACGGCCCGGCCTGGGGGCCGGCCGGGCCGGGCGGCGCCATGATGCGCACGAGGGGCGGCCCCGCGCCGATCGCGCTCGCCGCCGTGGCGATCCTGGTCGTCGGGCTGCTCACCGGGGCCTGGCCACTGTTCGTGATCGGCAGGCTGCTGCTGGTCGCCTGGCTGGTGGCGACCGTGGTGGGGCTGATCCGGCGCCGTCACCACAGACACGGCGTGGGATACCGGTGAGCGGCGGGGCGTGCCGCCGCCCGGCGCGCCCCCGTCGGCCGGAATTGGGCCTTGACCCCGGATCGGGAGCGGCCAACGATCGTCATGTCGCCCTCGGGGGAGTGTTTGCGGCCACGCCGACGAACGGAGGGTGAATTGAAGCCGGCCGAGCCAGAACCCGAGGTGGTGCGGGAGACCGAGACTGCGGGGACGAGGCAGATCAGGATCAGGCTGCTGGACGCGGTGGAGACGGCCGTGTGCAGCAACTCGACGGGTAACTGACACCCACCAGGACGTCCGCGGAAGACCCACGCGCGCCACGTATCCAGATCCGGGCCGGAGCCGGGGCGCGCCCCTACCAGCGATTCGGCTTCGGCCGAGGGAGGCTCCATGCCCGGAGAAGCGTTCGAGCACGTCAGACAGGCCGCGGGAGAGGTGCTTCCCGCCGCGGAGTACCGGACCGAGCTCTACGATCACCTGCGCGGGACCGAGGGCGTGGTGTGGAAGCTGGAGCGCGCCCAGCACTTCCACGAGCCCGACACCCCGAGCTGGGTCGCGATGACGAACGGAGACTGGGACCGGTCGCTGGCGCTGATGGACGAGATGCGCTTCGCCGACGACCTGCCGCCCCGGGCGGAGCTGCGCCGGCTGCGGATCGTCGAGATGCCGCCGACGCCGTACCTGCAGTGGGAGATCGTCCTGCTCGCGGCGCGCACCCGGGCGGGCGAGCGGGCGCGGGCGCTGCACGCCCGGTCCGTACGGCCGCTGGAGAGCCGCGCGCCGCTGCCCGAGCTGCTGATCGTGAACCACGGCCTGATGTACGAGGTCCTCTACGACGAGATCGGCGCCCACGTGGGCGGACGGCGGATCACCGACACCCGGCTCGTCGAGAGCTGCACCCGGGCCGTCGCCGAGCTGTACGCCCGCGCCGAGGACATGGTGGCCTTCCACGACCGCGAGGTCGCGCACCTGCCGCCGCCGGTCGCCGGGCGCATCCTGTCCCGCCCCGGCCACCCGTGACGGCCCCGTCTCCGGACGGCGGCCGCGATCACAGGTGCGCCGTCCGGAGACGGCCCATCTCGGCCGCGATCGCCTCCAGCGTCCAGTGGGCGTTCAGCCCGCTGGGGTTGGGCAGCACCCACAGCGCCGTCTCGCCGATCGTCTCCTCCTGCGGGCCGATCCGGGCGGCGGGGCGGACGAAGGCGACACGGTAGGCCGACACCCCCGCGACCGCCAGGACGCGGGGGTGGACCTCCGCCACCAGCCGCGCCAGCCGCGCGCCGCCCTCGCGGAACTCCTCCGGGGCCAGTTCGTCGGCCCGGGCGGTCGCCCGGGCCACGACGTTGGTGATGCCGAGGCCGTACGTCGGGAGCAGGTGCTGCTCGGACGGCGCGAGCCTGCGCGGCACGAGCCCGGACAGGTGCAGCGCGGGCCAGAACCGGTTGCCCGGCCGCGCGAAGTGATGACCGGTGGCCGCCGAGTAGAGGCTGGGGTTGATCCCGCAGAACAGCACGTCGAGCCCGGGACCGAGCACGTCCTCGATCGTCGCGTTCCTGGCCGCCTCGAGGTCGGCCTTGGTGGGCGCCATGCCGCGATGCTAGACGGCCCGCCCGCGCCTGGCGTCGTTCCAGACGGCACTGGTGCGCAGGTGGTTGTCGTAGAGCTCCTGAACCTCCAGGAGCGACTCCGGGGGTTGCTTGCCGTAGGCGATGCGCTCCAGCTGACGGAAGTACTCGAAGCGCTCCACGCCGGGAGTGACGACGATGAGGATGTCGGCGTCGTGGCCGGGGGCGGCGGCGAACGCGTGGGCGAGGCCGGGCGGAACGACGACGAGGTCGCCGCGTTCCGCGGTGACGACCTCGTCCCCGCTCAGAAGCTGGGCGCGGCCGTCGAGCAGATAGAACAGCTCGGCGGAGCCGGCGTGGTGATGGGGGGCGGCGCCGTCCGCGCCGTCGGTGAGCGTGACGCGCTGGGCGGACAGGGCGCCGCCCGTGGCGCTGCTGTCGGCCAGCAGCCGCATGGTGGTGGGGGCCCGGCCGATGACCTCGGCGTCGGCGGAGCGCACGATCACGGATTCGGCGAAGTTGGGGACGACCAGCGACATGCCGGGTCCTTTCGTGGAGAGTGGCGGCGGGCGGGGATCAGACGGCGAAGAGCAGGGCGGCGCTGATCAGGACGATCACCGCGGTCGCGAAGTGGATGCCGAACGCGACCGCCCGGGTGCCGCCGTTGCGAAGCACGATCAGGGTGTCGCACAGCGGCAGCAGGGCGACGACCAGCATGTACCAGGCCTCGGCGCGGGCGCCGGCGAAGACGAGCAGGGCCAGGCCCAGCAGACCGTAGGTCCCGTCACGCAGGCCCTTGATCGTCAGATAGGCGGCGTCGCCGTCCTTCTTCGCCGGGACGCCGTAGCCGGCGGCCGCGGCCCGCGGCACGAGCAGGAAGCGGACTCCGATGAACAGGATCATCAGGTTGAGGACGACGGCGAGACCGTACGCGATGGGGGTGAGCATGTCTCTCTCCGAGAGCTAGCAGCGCTAGGAACAAGAACGAAGCTAGCAGAGCATTGCCACAAACGCTAGCGCTGCTAGAGTTCGAAGCATGTCGATCCAGTCACGCAGAGAGCGCGAGCGCGCCGAGCGGGAAAAGCTGATAATCACGGCCGCCCGCGAGCTGGCCGAGGCCGAGGGCTGGGAGGCGGTCACGACCCGGCGGCTGGCCGAGCGGGTCGAGTACAGCCAGCCGGTGCTCTACAGCCACTTCAAGGGCAAGGACGCGATCATGGCGGCCGTCGCCGTGGAGAGCTGCGCCGACCTGGCCCGGGAGCTGCGCGCGGCCAGGACCGCGGCGCCGGACACCCGCCGTGCCATCGCCGACCTCAGCGCGGCCTACGTGGCCTTCGCCGACCGGCACCCGGCCCTTTACGACGTGATCTTCAGCCTGGCCGTCCCGCTGCCGTTCGCCACCCCCGAGGCCCCGGCCGCCCTGCAGGCCGCATTCGGCGAGCTGGCCGAGGCCGTCCGCCCCCACGCGGGCGGCGACGACCTGGGCGCGCTGACCGAGACCTTCTGGGCCGCCCTGCACGGGCTGGTGACCCTCATGCGCGGCGGCCGGCTCCCGCGCGAGCACCACGAGCTCAGGCTCGGGCTGCTCCTGGCCCGCTTCACGGACTGAACCGGCCCCCGGCGGGCGCCGGGCTCAGCGGAAGGGCTGCTCCATCCGGTCGAGAGCCTGCTCGACGATCTGCGCGAGCGGGCGGGCCTCCTGCTCCTCGGTCCAGACGTGGGTGGCGATGCGCAGCCCGACCAGGAAGGCGGCGGCCATGATCCGCGACCTCAGCTCGGCGGCGGGATCCCCGGCCCGGTCGCGTTCGCCGATCGCCTGGACCAGGTCCCGTTCCAGCGCGGCGTGGTTGGCGAGCTGCCGGGCGAGCAGGGACGGGTGGCGCTTGGTGAGCGCGGTGCGCACCGCCCACTCGCGGTCGAGCTCGCCCATGTCCTCCAGCATGTCGCGCACGGCTCCGCGCAGCGCCTGCCAGCCCGACTCCCCCGCCGGCCGTTCGCGGACCGCGCGGACCAGGGATCGGACCCGCTCCTCCTCGCCGTACAGGAGGGCGTCCTCCTTGCTGCCGAAGTAGTTGGAGAAGGTCCGGCGGGAGATGTTGGCGGCCTCCACGATGTCGTCGACGGTGACGTGGTCGAGCCCACGCTCCACGGCGAGCCGCAGCGTGGCCTTGTGGATGGCCTGCCGCGTCTCGGCCTTCTTACGCTCGCGCAACCCCGCCGTCGGTTCCATGGTGCGTTCAGCTTAGCCGCTGAAACATTGCCCACCGAGCAAAGTTGCCTGCTGGGCATGTATCGTTGACGGGTAATCCCCTTCGAACTCGCATTGGAGGCTGCGCGTGAGCGCACCCACGCTGCCGGAGACGGGGGCCAAGAGCCACCGGCAGGTACTCGAAGCGCTGAGCGGCCTGCTCCTCGTCCTGTTCCTCGCGATGATCAGCAGCACGATCGTGTCGGTGGCGCTGCCGCAGATCATCGGCGCGCTGAACGGCACCCAGTCTCAGTACACCTGGGTGGTCACCGCGGCCCTGCTCACCACGACCGCCTCGACCCCCATCTGGGGCAAGCTGGCCGACCTTTTCAGCAAGAAGCTGCTGCTCGAGATCGCGATCGGCATCTTCCTCGTCGCCTCGCTCGCCTGCGGCTTCGCGCAGAACACGCCGATGCTGATCGCCTTCCGCGCGGTGCAGGGCCTGGGCATGGGCGCGCTGCAGATCCTCGTGCAGGTGGTCATCGCCGCCATGATCAGCCCGAAGGACCGGGGCAAGTACAACGGCTACCTCGGCGCGGTCATGGCCGTGGCCACGGTCGGCGGGCCGCTGCTGGGCGGCCTGATCACCGACACGTCCTGGCTGGGCTGGCGGTGGTGCTTCTTCCTGCCGATCCCGTTCACCGCGATCGCACTGATCATCCTGCACCGTACGCTCGACATCGCCTCGGTCCGCCGTCCGGGCACCTCGGTGGACTACCCCGGCGCGATCCTCATCGCCGCCGGCGTGAGCATCCTGCTCATCTGGGTCACCTTCGTCCGCAACTCCTTCGACTGGATCTCCTGGCAGACCTTCGTCATGGTCGGCGCGTCGGTGGTGCTGCTCGGCATCGCCGTCTGGGTGGAGTCCGTGGTCCGCGAGCCGGTCGTCCCGCTGCACGTCATCCGGCGGCGCACGCCGGCCCTCGCGATCCTCGCCAGCCTGGCCGTGGGCATGGCCATGTTCGGCGGCGCGGTCTTCCTCGGCCAGTACTTCCAGATCGGCCGCGGCTACACCCCCACCGAGTCGGGCCTGCTCACGATCCCGATGATGTTCGGCGTGCTGGTCTCGTCCACGATCTCGGGGCGGATGGTGTCCCGCAGCGGCCGGGTCAAGCCGTACATCCTCGTCGGCTCGATCGTGCTCACGCTCGGGTTCCTCGTCCTGTCCACCATGGACCACGACACCTCGCTGGTCCTCGTCGGCGCAGGGATGCTCGTGGTCGGCGCAGGCGTCGGCATGTCCATGCAGAACCTCGTGCTGGCCGTGCAGAACACCGTCCCGCTGCGCGAGCTGGGCGCCGCCAGCGGCGCGATCACCTTCTTCCGCTCGCTGGGCGGCACCATCGGTGTCTCGGTGCTGGGCGCGGTGCTGGCCAACCAGGTCACCGCGAACATCGCCACGGGCCTGGCCAAGGCGGGCATCCCGGTGCCGGCGTCGCAGAGCGCGGGCGGCGGCAGCCTCAACATGGGGGCGCTCCCCGAGCCGATCCGCGGCATCGTGCGCGCCGCCTACGGCGACGCCACCGGCCACATCTTCCTCATCTCGGCCTGCATCGCGGTCGTCGGCATCCTCGCCGTGCTGTTCCTCCCGCAGGTGCGGCTGCGCGACAGCGTGGACCTGCCGGAGCCGGCTACCGGGCCGGCCGCCCCCGGAGCGGACGCGCCCGCGGCGGCCGAGTCTCGCTGAGCCGCGTCTCGAGATACGACCCCCGGGCCCCCGGGCACGGCTCCCGCCTCACCGGCGGGCGGCCGTGCCGGGGGCCGTCCGGTCAGAGACACGGGCCCTCAGGTCACAGACACGGGCGTCCGGACACAGACACGCGTCCGGTCACAGACGCGGGTCGACCGGCTCGGACTCCAGCGCGAGGACGGCGAAGACCGCCTCGTGGATCCGCCATAGCGGCTCGCCCTCCGCCAGCCGCGCCAGCGCCTCGAGGCCGAGCGCGTGCTCCCGCAGCGCGAGCGAGCGCTTCCTTCCGGTGAACCTGCGCCGCAGCACGTCGAGCGACTCGGTGTAGTCGGCGCCGTAGATGATGCGCAGATACTCCCTGCCGCGCACCTTGACGCCCGGCTGCACCCGCCCCTCCGGGTGGGCGGCCGGTTTCACCACCATGCCCTCGCCCCCGGCCTCGGTCAGCGCCGTCCACCACGCGACCGCCGCCTCCCGCTCCTGCGGCGAGTCGAGGGAGACGAAGACGTGGCGGGTCGGCGTGACGAGCGGCGAGTCCAACAGAGCGAGCGTCTTCAGGTGCCACTCGTGCGGCTCCTCCACCGCCGTCGCCCTGCCCTCGCACGCGAGGATCTGGAACGGCGCGAGCCGTACGCCGTCGAGGCCCGAGACCGGCCAGCAGTAACGGGCATAGGCGTCGCGGAAAAGGGCAGCGTTGTGGGCACGGCGGCGGGTGCGGTCGAGCAGAGGGCCTACATCCAGGCCACGTCCCGCCGCCATCTCCAGCGCCGCGACCGCCTCGGGCAGGGCCACCCGGGCGGCCGCCCCCACCGAGGCGTACTGGTCGCGGATCAGCCCCTCCGCCTTGGCCGACCACGGCAGCAGCTCGCAGTCGAGCACCACCCAGTCGGTCTCCAGCGCCTCCCACAGCGGCGCCGCGGCCGCGCGCAGCCGGTCGACCAGTTCCGGCATGCGCTCGTCGAAGAAGGGCCGCCCGGTGCGGGTGTAGACGCTGCCCGCCGTGCCGTCGGCGATGCCGAAGCGGCGCGCCGCGGCCTCCGGGGTCCGCGCCAGCACGGCGACGGCCCGCGAGCCCATGTGCTTCTCCTCGCACACCACCCGGGTCACCCCGGCCCGGGCGAACTCCTCGAACGCCTCGGCCGGGTGCTCCAGGAAGCCCTCAAGCGCCGAGGTCTCCGGCGGGGCCATGGTCGGCGGCAGGTAGACCAGCCAGCGGGGGTCCACGGCGAACCGGCTCATGATCTCCAGCGCCGCGCGGGAGTTCTCCTCCGCGATCCTGATCCGGCCGCCGAACCGCGACTCGACGAAGCGGGTGCCGTCCACGTCGCCGATGTCCAGCACGCCGGGATCGCGGGCGGGGGCCGGCGCGGCGAGGGGCCGCGTGGGCTCGTACCAGACCTTCTCCGCCGGGACCGAGACGAGCTCCCGCTCGGGGTAGCGCAGGGCGGTCAGCCGCCCGCCGAAGACCGCGCCGGTGTCGAGGCAGATCGTGTTGTTGACCCACTCCGGCTCGGGTACCGGGGTGTGGCCGTAGACGACCATGGCACGCCCCCGGTAGTCGTTCGCCCAGGGGTAGCGCACCGGCAGGCCGTACTCGTCGGTCTCCCCGGTCGTGTCGCCGTACAGGGCGAACGCCCGCACCCGCCCGGAGGCGCGCCCGTGGTAGGCCTCCTTCAGGCCGGCGTGCGCGACCACCAGCCGGCCGCCGTCGAGGCGGTAGTGGCTGATCAGCCCGTCCATGAACGCCCTGGCGGCCGCGCGGAACTCCGCCGGCTCGGCCGCGAGCTGCTCCAGCGACCGCTCCAGGCCGTGGGCCACCCGCACCTTGCGGCCGTCGAGCGCCCGGACCAGCTTCTGCTCGTGGTTGCCGGACACGCACAGCGCGGTCCCGGCCTCGACCATGCCCATGACCAGCCGCAGCACGCCCGGCGTGTCCGGACCGCGGTCGACCAGGTCGCCGACGAAGACCGCCGTACGCCCCTCGGGGTGGGCGGCGCCGTCCGGCCCGACCTCCCAGCCGAGCTTCACCAGCAGGGACTCCAGCTCGGCCCGGCAGCCGTGCACGTCGCCGATGATGTCGAACGGCCCGGTGAGGTGGGTCCTGTCGGTCCACGCCTTCTCGTACGTGACGGTCACGTCGTCGATCTCGTCGCCGCGCAGGACGTGGACCCGGCGGAAGCCGTCCTTGGTGATCTTGCCGAGCGACCGGCGCAGCTCCTTGCGCTGCCGGGTGATCACATGGGGGCCGAAGGCCCGGTCGGGGCGGTCCGCGTTCCTGGCGCGCGCCACCTCCTCCGGCACGTCGAGCACGATCGCGTCGGCGAGCACGTCATGGGACCTGGCCAGCTCGATGAGCTTCTTGCGGGCCTCCCACTGCACGTTGGTCGCGTCCACCACCGTCAGCAGGCCCCGGCGCAGACGGATGCCCACGATGTGGTGGAGCAGGTCGAACGCCTCGGGCGTGGCCGTCTGGTCGTTCTCGTCGTCGGCGACCAGGCCACGGCAGAAGTCGGACGAGACGACCTGGGTGGGCGCGAAGTGCCGGGCCGCGAACGTCGACTTGCCGCTCCCGGAGATGCCGACGAGCACCACCAGCGACAGCTCGGGCACACTGACCTCGGTCACGGCCGTCCCTCCCTTCTGCTGAGAACCGCCATCTGGGTGGGCGGGCCCACCTCCGGGTCGTCCTCGCCGACCGGCCGCAGATCGGCCGCGTAGCCGTACGTCTCGCAGACGCCCGCCACCCACCGGGCGAACTCCGCCCGGCTCCACTCGAACCGGTGATCGGGGTGGCGCCGCGCCCCCGTGAGGAGCTCGTACCTGACGTTGTGCTCCACGTTGGGCGTGGTCACGATCACATGTGCGGGCCGCGCCGTGCCGAAGACCACGCGCTCGAGCGCGGGCAGCCGCGGCGGGTCCACGTGCTCGACGACCTCCATCAGCACCGCGGCGTCGTACCCGGCCAGGCGCGCGTCGGTGTACGTCAGCGAGCCCTGGAACAGCTCCAGCCTGGCCCGCTTGGCGTCCGGCATCCGCTCGGCGCGCAGGCGCCGCTTGGCCAGCGCGAGCGCGCGGGCCGACACGTCCATGCCGGCCACCTTCGCGAAGGCCGGCCTGTCCAGCAGCGCCGACAGCAGCTGCCCCGAGCCGCAGCCGAGGTCGAGGACGGTGCGGGCGCCGAGCTCCTCCAGCGCCGCCACGACGGCCTCGCGGCGCAGCGTGTTGAGCGGCACCCGCGCGGCACCGGCCCCGTCGCCCGGAGCCGGTCCGTCGCCCGCGGCCGGTCCGCCGTCCGGACGTGGGACGGCGTCCGGCCGCGGAACGGCGTCGCCGGGAGCCTGGGCGCCCGGCTCCCACGCGGTTTCCCGCGCGGTCTCCCGCACGGTCTTTCGCACGGTCTTTCGCACGGTGCCGTCCACCACGGCGGGCTGCGGCGCGGAGTCGCCCACGGCGGCGCGCTCCTCCTCGGCGCCGTCCACCGGGACGTGCTCCTCCGCGGTGTCGCCCTCGGCGGCGTGCTCCTCCTCCACCGGCGGGTCCAGGCTCTCCTCCACGTCGTCGCCGAGCTCGGCGAGACGGGCGAACGCGGTGCGGGTGAGCGCCCACCTCCGGCCGAGGTAGCGGCGGGTGATCAGCCCTTTGTCCGGATGGCCGGCCAGCCATCCCTCCCCCGCGCGGACGAGCTTGTCGACCTCGTCGCCGGCCAGCCAGTAGTGCTTGGCGTCGTCCAGCACGGGGAGCAGGACGTACAGGTGGTTGAGCGCGTCGGCCAGGCGCACGTTCCCGCGCAGCGCGAGCCGTACGTACCGGGACTCGCCCCATTCGGGATAGCCGGGATCGAGCGGCACGGGCGCGGCGTCGACCTCCCAGCCCAGCGGCCCGAACAGCCGGTGCGCGAGATCGGCCCCTCCCCGGCACGGCAGCGCGGGCAGGGCGATCTCCAGGGGGATCGGCCCGTCCGCGAGGTCCTGCCGGGAGGCGCACCGCCCGGCCCGCGCCGTGCGGAACACGTCCGCGAGCGCCGACGCCAGCAGCGAGGACGCGGCGTACGGCCGGTCGTTGACGTACTGGCCGAGGGAGAAGTCGGGCGAGGACGAGCCCCGCGAGCGGGCCAGCCGCACGGGGTCGACCTCCAGCAGCAGCGCCGCGGTGCACCGGTCCTCGCCCGCCTCCGGGTAGAACACCCTGGCGGTGCCGAACGACCGCTCGAACTCCTGCACCCGGTCGGGGTGCTTGTGCAGGAGGAAGCCGAGGTCCGTGGCGGGCCGCAGAGTCGTCGAGATCGTGAGGATCACCCGGCAAAGTGTGCCGGATGCCCCTTTCGTCAAGCGAGCGAAATACAGCGGCGAACGGTGCCGGAATCGGGGCCGCTCCGGCCCGGACCTGCGGCCCCGCTTCACCGGCCTGCTCCGGATGCCGGCGGCGCCTGCCCGCACGCCGGGCGAGCGGCCAGGCGGCCTGGCCGCGCACGCCATGCCGGCCCGGCCCGCGACGCCACCCGGGGGGGGGGGGGGGGCCGCCGGGGGGGGCGGGGGGGGCGCGGGGGGGGGCGGGCCGCCCGGGGGGGGGGCCGGCGTTCCGCCGGGGGGGGGTGCCCCAGACCAGCGTGTCACCGT
>NZ_JBFAOO010000023.1:0-57758 GCF_040675265.1 Microbispora sp. NPDC049633 | reverse complement strand
CACGACGTCCACCCGGGTGTCGTGACGGTCCATCCCGGCGCCGACGCCGCGCTCGCCCGGGCCGCCGTACGCGCCGGGGCGCGGGCGGTCGTGCTCGCCGGGACCGGCGTCGGCAACGCCAACCACGCTCTGCTGGACTGGATTACCGAGGCCGTGGCCGCAGGAACGGTCGTGGCGCTGTCCACGCGGGTGGCCGAGGGGCCCGTCGTGCCCACGTACGGCAACGGCGGCGGGGTGGACCTCGTACGCGCCAGGGCGCTGAGCATGGGCGGGCTGCCCCTCTACCAGGCGAGGCTGCTGCTGGCGCTGCTGCTCTCCCAGGGGGTCTCCCTCACGCGGCAGGCCCTCGCCGCCCATGTCTGATCCATCGATACCAAGAGAAGAGGATGCGCTGTGGCCAAGGAAATCTTCGTAGCGTTCGGGATCGACGTCGACGCCGTCGGCGGCTGGCTCGGCTCCTACGGCGGTGAGGACTCCCCGGACGACATCTCGCGCGGCCTGTTCGCCGGTGAGGTGGGCGTCCCGCGGCTCAACGCCCTGATGAAGAAGTACGACCTGCCGTCGACCTGGTTCTGGCCGGGGCACTCCATCGAGACCTTCCCCGAGCAGTTCGAGCAGGTCGTGGCCGCCGGACACGAGATCGGCCTGCACGGCTACAGCCACGAGAACCCGATCGCGATGAGCCGCGAGCAGGAGTCGACGATCCTCGACCACTGCATCGGCCTCATCCAGACGCGCACCGGCCGGCGCCCCACTGGGTACGTCGCGCCGTGGTGGGAGTTCTCGCCGGTCACCAACGAGCTGCTGCTCGAACGCGGCATCAAGTACGACCACTCGCTCATGCACCGCGACTTCGAGCCGTACTACGTGCGCGTCGGCGACACCTGGTCGAAGATCGACTATGACAAGGACGCCCGCGAGTGGATGAAGCCGCTCGTGCGCGGGCAGGAGACCGACCTCGTCGAGATCCCGGCGAGCTGGTACCTCGACGACCTGCCGCCCATGATGTTCATCAAGACCAGCCCGAACAGCCACGGCTTCGTCAACCCGCGCCACATCGAGGAGATGTGGCGGGACCAGTTCGACTGGGTCTACCGGGAGTCGGACTACGCCGTCTTCACCTTCACGATCCACCCGGACGTCTCGGGCCGTCCGCAGGTTCTGCTCATGCTGGAGCGCCTCATCGAGCACATCAACAAGCACGAGGGCGTGCGGTGGTCCACGTTCGACGCCATCGCGGACGACTTCAAGGCCCGCCGCCCCCGGGCGTAACCGTCTCGGAGAGGGAGCGCGAACAGGATGTGCGGTGCGTGCGGAGGTCCGCCCGCGGACTGGGCCGGGCCCCTCGTCAGCGGGCACCGGCGCCGGGCGGCGATCGCCCGGTTCGTCGGCGCCGTGTGCAAAGGAGTGACGGTCCGTCCCGTCCCGCAGGGGTGGCTGGCGTCCGGCAGCACCGGCGGGGCGCGCGTCGCGCCGACCCTCGACCGGCTGCTGGACGGCGTGGCCCGTCTCCTGGTCCCGTCGGGATGGGACGAGCTCGAAGCGTCGCTGCGCGACCACGAGCACGGGACCGGCCATGAGGACGACGTCCATCCCGGCTACCGTCCGCCGTCGGCGGCGCATCCGCCGCCGGCCGTCTCGGTCATGAGGGTGCCGCCCGGCGGCGCCCTGCACCTGCGGCTCGCCGCGTTCGGGCTGGGCGTCCGCGTGTTCGACCGCCGCGCGGTCGCCCTCGACGCCCCCGACCGGGCGGCGCCGTTCCGGCTGCTCGCGGCGGAGGGAAGGATCGTCGGCGCCGGTCCGGGGTGAACGGCGGCCCGGGATGGGCGGCGATGCCGGCGCGGGGTGAACGGTGGCACCGGCCTGAGGTGAACGGCGACGCCGGGCGCGGGGTGCACGGCGAGGCGGCCCGTTATCGATGTCCTGCGAGGTGCGCGCCGGTGGCGGCGGCGATCACCCGGGTGAGCGCCTGGTGCAGGTGCCGCAGTTCGGTCAGCTCCATGCCCAGTCGCTCGACGATCGTCGCGGGCACCTTCTCGGCCTGCCGGCGCAGCGCGCGTCCCTCGTCGGTCAGCACCACCGCGAGCGATCGCTCGTCGTCGCTGGCGCGGCGGCGCTCGACGAGACCGGCGGACTCCAGTCGCTTGAGCAGCGGCGACAGCGTGGCAGGCTCCAACTGGAGCAGCCGGCTGAGGTCCTTGACGGACAGCGGCGCGTGCTGCCACAGGGCCAGCATCACCAGGTATTGCGGATGGGTCAGCCCCATCGGTTCGAGCACGGGCCGATAGAGGCCGATGACCGACCGCGAGGCGACCGCCAGGGCGAAGCAGACCTGGTTCTCCAGGGCCAGCGGGTCGACGGTGTCGCCAATCTCACTCACTACGCACCTCCACTGCCATGGTACCTGGTTAGTACACTAACGATTAGTGGACTAAGCGCCAGCGCCGAGAACACAGGAAGTGCCATGGCCCGTAGGAAGAGTCTCGAAGAGCGCATCGCCGATCGCGTCGCCAAGCGCCCGCCGATGAAGGAGAGCAAGCACTTCGAGCACGGCCCCGCCAAGTGGATCTTCGCCAGCGTGCTGGTGTTCGCGGTGCTCATTCACTTCGTCATCGTCGGCATCGTCATGCTGCTGGGCGGCTGACCGAGGCGGCGCCCCGCCGCGGATGTCAGCCCACTCCCGCGTCGTCGATCCGCCAGGGCTCATCCTCGCCCGCCCGGACCAGGACGTATCCCCAGACCGTGGGGCCGTTCGGCATCGAGACGTCGTCACTGTGGCGGAGCGTGAACGACACCGGAACGTACACCGCCTCCCGGTGGCGCCCGCCGTTCCGCGAACCGTAGCCGGGTTCGGGCCGTGGTACCTCGATCTTCACGTCGGACAGCTCAGCATCGTCGAACAGGCTGCCCGTGACGTTCTCCTCCCGCTCCGCGAAGCGCCGTGTCGACAATCGCCGCCCCGCCTCCACGTCGTGCGCGTTGATCGCGTCGAGGTACGCGGCCACCACCTGCCGAGGTGAGGCGCTGTCGGGAAGAGACGTTTTCGTCTCGCCGTTCCGGCAGCCCGCGACCAGCGTGAGGCCCACAACGGCGAGGACGAGCCCACCGGCAACCCGGGCAGGAATCATGACTTAATTGTGCGTCGTGCGGAACATGTGAAGGCCCGCGGCGCGGTCGCCGCGGGCCTGATCGATTCATGGTTCACCCGGTCGTGGCCGGTGCGGTCACGGGCTGGTGCAGGTGATCGCCGGAGTGGCCGAGGACCCTCCGGCGATGAAGCCGAAGGTCGTGCTCCCGTTGGCCGCGACCGAGCCGTTCCAGGCCTCGTTGCGCACCGTCACGGCCGAGCCGGAGCCCGAACGTACGCCTCCCCAGACCTGGGTGACGGTCTGCCCGCCGGGCCAGGTCCAGTTCGCGGTCCAGCCGTTGATCGAGGAGGTGCCCGCACGCACCGCGACCTCGCCCTGCCAGCCGCCGGACCAGGAGTTGACCACGCGCATCGTCGCCGAGCACGCGCCGATCACTCCGCCGGACGGCGAGGGGCTCGGGCTCGGAGACGGAGACGGGGACGGGCTCGGGCTGGTGTTGGGACTCCCGCTGGGCGAAGGAGTCGGGGAAGGGCTCGGGGAAGGGCTCGGACTCGGGCTCGGAGACGGGCTGTTGTCGGTCAGGACAGGGGTGGTCCAGTCCCTCCACTGCGACAGGTTGCCGGACTTCCTGGACGAGATCCGGAACACCCCGGCGGCGTTGCCCGACTTCACCAGGAACTTCTGGATGTTCTGCTGCAGAGGCGTCCGCCATTCCGACCTCGTGGCGCAGTGGGTGCCGTCCTGCACGTCGGACCAGTAGCTGATGTTGTCCCCCGCGCCGAGCGCCTTGTAGACCTCCGCGCCGGCCAGGGCCGACACGCTGCCCGACTGGGCGCCCAGCCAGTCGACGTGGGGGTTCTCCATGATGAACAGCCCGCGTGGGGCGATCATCCCCACCATCTCGTGCGTGTCGACCGGCAGCTGGCTCGGGTTGCCGGTGAAGGAGCCGAACGCGTCACCCAGCCACGGCTGCTCGGAGTAGGCGCTGCTCAGCGGCTGCGCGCCGCTTTCCTGGGCGACGCCGCGCAGGATGGGAACACCGGCGCTACCGGACTCGATCGGCATGGTCAGCGCGATGCGCTGGTCGAACACTCCGGCCGTGAAGGCGCCCTTGCCGTACCGCGAGCATCCGGTGACGCCGGTCGCGTCCGCCTTGAGGATGCTCCCGCCCGACTGCTCGATGACGTCGATGATGCGGCTCACGCCCCAGGCCCAGGCGGCGAGCAGCCCGGTGCTGCTCGAAGAGCCGTAGATGCTGTAGAAAGCACCCTGTTTGTTGTTGCGCGCCGTGCCTTCCTTGCCGACCGTGAACGGGTCGTAGCTGATCACCGCGGCACCGCTCGCCTTGATGGTGGCGGTGTCCGCGCCGAATCCGCCGTACACGATGACGGCCGGGAACGGCCCGGTGCCGCTCGGCAGGTCCACCGTCGCGGAGAAGCCGGCGTTCCTGCCGTTGGCGGACACGTTCACGGTTATTCCGGTCCGCGAGACCGTGCCCGTGACGCTCGCCGGCTTGCCGGGCTTCTCGCCGTAGACATAGCGTTCGGCCAGCTTCTTGATTTCCTCGCGGCGGCACCGCCACTCCGACTTGGACGTGATGCGCTGCCCGTTGATCTTCTTGAA
Source organism: Microbispora sp. NPDC049633 (assembly GCF_040675265.1). NCBI lineage: Bacteria > Bacillati > Actinomycetota > Actinomycetes > Streptosporangiales > Streptosporangiaceae > Microbispora > Microbispora sp. NPDC049633. Next base: position 53,046 of record NZ_JBFAOO010000023.1, on the reverse strand, counting down.
CGGATCGGGAAGCCGGGAGCTGGACGTCGGCGACCCCAGGTCGGGCACCGGGCAGTCGGCGCCCTCGTCCTCGACGCCGGCCGCGGCCGCCGCGACGAGCGTCGCGGTGGTGGCGTCCGCCCTTGGGATCTCTGTTATCGCGAGGCCCAGCGAGAGCGCCGCGACGGCGCCGATGACGAGCGCGCGGCGTACGCCCGGGGTTCGGCTCCCGCCGTCCGAGCCGACGGTGCCGATCACCGGGTGCTCCCCGGGCAGGACCGGTCTGCGCCGGTGGCGGGCATGCGTCCGGCCCGCAGCGGACTCTCCACTGGTGCAGGCGAGACCGTGAGACGTTTCATGGTGGCTCGTCCTTCCTCCCGAGGATCCCGGCCCTGTCATCAGGTGCCGTGATGACCACAGGCGAATAGGTGGGTATTTTCGGAGAATTGCCGAAAACTTCCGACCTCCACAAGGCCCAAATCGTGCGAGGTGATGATCGTCACCGTCCCACGGGAACAGCGCTGTTCGGGGCCGTCACCTCGACCGTGCGCGCCGAATTTTCGTTCTCGTACACGAAAGTTTCAGCGTCATCGGTGCCGGCATCTTCGGAAGCCGCGGATGCGGTGATGCAGCGCCCGACAGCCGGAGCTCGCCGCGCCGTCGGGGCCGTGCCCCCTCCGGCGGATATCCGGGGACATTCGGCCCTGTTTTCGGCCGGCCTTTCAGGGCCGTTCAGATCGGGCCTCTCACGCCGGCCGGCTTCGATTTGCGACGACCCCGGTGGAATCGGCGGCCCGGGGGATCCGTGGACGCGATCGTCCCCGGCTTGCCGTCCGAAACTTCTCCGGCAGTTCCGCGTCTTGACACCGTGAGTCTTTCCCGGTCCTGTATTCACTCTCTTCCCGCGCGATGCGTCTTCCCAGGCAGCACCGCGTCACCGAAACAGACCGAAACGCCGGAACAGACATTTGATCTGTCACTTGACCATTTCTGTCAACACATTGAGAGATATCTTACAAAGATCGAAATGTTCGCCTGCCCGATGTGATCATTCTCGTGAATCGCCCCATGAGGGCGTATCCGTACCGATGGGAGTTCATCGGAATGCAGTTCAGGCGAACCCTCTCCCTGGCGGCGATGTGGGCGCTCGCGACCGCCCTGATCGTCTTACCGTCGCACGTGTCCGCCGCCACGCCGCCGGATGACGGCCCCACCCGCGTCGCGTCCGACGTCTTCCCCGGCGCCAAGATCGGCGAGCGGGCCGGACCCGCCGTGCTTCCGTCCGCCCCGGCGGCCAGGGCTCAGGTGACCCCGCAACTGGTGGCCTGCGACGGCGACGGCACCAGCGGCAAGCGGGTGGAGGTGCTGTATGTGCGCGAGCCGTCGATGCCCGACCGGTACGCGCAACTGCTGCCCATGATCCGGGCCTGGCTGGCCGACGCGGACGACCAGTTCAACGACGCCGCGGCGACCTCCAACCGCAGCCGGCACATCCGCTACGCGACCACAGCCGTGTCCGGCGGCTGCGCCCCCGTCGTACGCAACCTCGTGGTCCCGGCCGGGTCGCTGGTCGACTTCGACTCGGGGGTCAACGCCGTGAAGGCCCTCGGCTACACCAGCACGGACCGGCACTACCTCATGCTCACCGAGGCCACCGTCATCTGCGGCATGGGTGAGATCAAGGGCGACGACCTGACGACCGGGTCCGCCAACCTCAACAACGGCCTGGCCTACGCCCGGGTGGACGCCATCCCCGGATGTTTCGGCGCCAACGCCATCGCCCACGAACTCGGGCACACGTTCGGCGCCGTACAGATGAGCGCGCCGCACTCCGACGGCAGTTGGCACTGCCTGGATCAGTGGGACCTCATGTGCTACGGCGGCACCCCGTCGTGGAACTGCCTCCAGTGGAACGACTACCGCCTGCCCGACTGCAACCGGGACGACTACTACAACGCCGCCCCGGCCGCCGGGAGTTACCTGGCCACGCACTGGAACACCGCCAACAGCGCCTACCTCATCGCCGGGAACACGGCCGACAGCGACCCCCATCCCAAGGTCGGCAACACCTATGTCGTCACCAACGTGGCCACCGGCGGGGCGCTGGAGCCCATCGGCGGGTCCACCGGCGCCCTGACGGAGCTGAGCCAGCGCACCCGCGTCGACACTCCCAGCCAGAAGTGGCTGATGGGCTACACCACCGGGCTGCAGTTCATCAACGTCGGCAGCCGCCTGTGCGCCGACAGCTCCTACAGCGGCACCACGCCCGGCACGACGCTGCTGCAGTACATCTGCAACGGCCAGGACGGCATGCGCTTCGCCTACCTGCCGGTCGGCACCAACACGTACGCCATCTTCGACTGGCTGTCAGGCCTGGCGCTGACCGCGACCGGTTCCTATCCCTCGCCGGTCACCCAGCAGACCTACACCGGCGCCACCAACCAGCAGTGGGTGTTCAACCAGGTCACCGGCATCGCGCCGGTCAACAACAGCGTCTACTACCTGCAGGGCCTGGGCAGCCGCGACAACGCCGAGCCGGCCGGCGGCTCGACCGCCTCCGGCGCGCTGGTCACCCACAACACCCCGTCGGGGGCGACCAGCCAGCGGTGGCGGCTGCAGGCCACCGGGTCGTACTGGAACCTGGTGAACGTGAACAGCTCCAAGTGCCTGGACCTGGTCTCGGCGAGCACCTCGAACGGCACGCAGATCAGACAGGTGACCTGCGGCACGGCCACCAGCCAGCAGTGGACGCTGCGACGGGTCGCCGACGGCACGTTCTACCTGGTCAACCGCTTCAGCGGGAAGGTGGTCGACAGCCCGCCGGGCGGCGGCACCACCCTGGAGCAGCAGACCATCACCGGCAACACCGACGGCAACCTCGGCATCGTCGCGGGTGACCAGATCTGGTACCTGAACCCCGCCTGACGCTCCTCGCGGGCCGCCCGGAACCGTCCGGGCGGCCCGCATCGTCGCACGTCCGGGCGGCGCGCTTCGTCGCGCCGCCCGCCGCGGAGTACCAGCGCCTCAGGCCACTGCGCCGGGAGGCCTGACGACGTCGGCGCCTCGTTCGTCGAGCAGTTCGGTCAGGCGTGCCGCGTTGCGCTGGGAGTTGTCGGCGCAGCAGTTGTTGGTCAGGACGTGTGTGGTGGTCGTACGGGCGGCCAGATCGGCGATCCTGCCGGCCCAAAGCCGGAGCTCCTCCTCCGAGTAGAGGTAGCCGAACCGCTCCTCGATCACGCGGCTCGTCCACTTCTCCGAGTGACCGTGGAGGCGGACGACGGCGAGGTCGGAGGTGGCCGCCAGCACCGGCGGGACCGACGAGGGATGTCCCTGCGGCATGTCCACACCGACGTACGGCACGTCGTTGGCGGTCAGGAAGCCGAGGGTGCCGCTCCGGGTGGCGTCGTCCATCCAGGCCGCGTTGCGGAACTCGACGCACATGCGCATCGGCAGGCAGCGGTCACGGCATCGCAGGATGTATCGGCGGTTCGCCTCGCCCGGCGGGAACCACTGCGGGAACTGGAACAGCACCGCGCCGAGCTTCCCCGATTCGTGCAACGGCTCCAGCGCGCCGAGGAACCGGCGCCACACCTCCTCGACGACCTCCGGGGGGAGGTCGCGCCGGTACAGCGTCCGCGTGGGCTCCCCCAGCACGGTTCGCAGGTCCTTGTACAGCGCGGCAGGCCGGGTCGGGTGCCCGGTGAGCAGGGAGAACGCCTTGACGTTGAAGGTGAAATCCTTCGGCGTGCGGTCCCGCCACAACTCGGCCGTACGCCGGGCCGGCGGGTTGTAGTAGGTGGCGTCCACCTCGACCAGGGGGAACCGGCCGGCGTAGTAGCCGAGCCTCTTCTCGGGAGTGGAGGCCTCGGCGGGATACCAGCCCGACGCGAGCAGCGACTTGTCCGTCCAGGAGGCCGTACCGACCAAGATCTTGCCCATGTCTTGACCTCTCCCCTCCCTGAGGGAGGGGATTCCGGCCGTCGCCGACATCGGGCCGCGAACTTCTCCGCCGGGCACGGACTCCAACAGGACATGAAGCTCACGACCTCGTTCCGTGTCGTCCTCCCCGCCACCGTGGCCGCCACCGTGGCCGCCACCGTGGCCGCCACCGGGGCCGCCGCGTTGGTCTCCGCCGCGGCGCTGCCCGCCGGCGCGGCCGCCATGCCGAAGTTCGCCAAGCCCAAGGTCTTCGGCACCTCGTTCCAGGCCGATCCCCGTCACGACTTCACCAGGCACATCTCGCCCCGGCATGACGGCATCCTGCGGGGCTGGGTCACGTACTACCGGTCCGGGACGGCGGAGTACGAGCCGATCAAGTGGGTGAAGGACACGAGCGGCCACACGGAGGGGTATTTCACGGGTCCCGCCGAGGGTGACGCCATGGCCTACGCCTCTCCCCTGGCGAAGAACGTCGTGTTCTACAGCGCCACCGGGTGCAAGGGCACCACGGTGACGGTCGAGAACGACAGCCTCGGGTCGAAGCGGTGCTCCCGGAGTGTGCTGGTCTCCCGGATGAAGGACGGCCATCGCCCGGCGCTCATCACCGTCTACCGCGGCAGGATCGTCAAGGTCCAGGAGATCTACACCCCCTGACCGGCCCGCCGATCACGGCCGGTCTGATCCGCCTCGGGCGGCGCCGATGAGAGGCACTCACCATAATGAGGGGATGTCAACGCCGCGGCAGCGCTACCGGGACCAGGTCCGTTCGGAGATCAAGCAGATCGCGCTCGTCCAGATCGGCGAGGGCGGGGCCGCGGCGCTCAGCCTGAACGCGGTGGCGAAGCAGCTCGGCGTCACCGGCCCGGCGATCTACAAGTACTTCCGCAGCCGCGACGAGCTGCTGACCGAGCTGATCCTGCAGGGCTTCGACGAGGTCGGCGCGGCCGTACGCACCGCCGTACGCGAGGGAGCGCCGCGGGAGCGGCTGCACGCGCTGGCCCGGGCCTTCCGCGACTGGGCCGTGGCCAACCCGCACCTGTTCCAGTTGCTGGCCGGCGCCCCCTCGCCCGGCCACCAGGCGCCCCCGGAGAGCGTGCTGCGGGCCCGCGACGTGCTCGGGCCCTTCCTCCCGGTGTTCGCCGGGGGACGCTGCCGTCCGGGGGCCGAAGGGCTGCGCGACCAGATGCGGCGGTGGGTGGAGGAGACCCCGGCGGTGGCCGGATGGGTGCGGGCGTTCGCCCCGCAGGGAGACCCCGCGACCGCTCTCGCCGGAACCGTGCTGGCCTGGGCCCAGCTCCAGGGCGTGGTGAGCCTGGAGGTCCAGGGGCAGTTCGCCGGGATGGGCCACGACGGCGCCACCCTGCTCGCCGCCTGCATGGACGGCCTCGCCGACATGATGGATCTGTAGGTCACCTGCTCCGAGCGCCCGCGACCGCTCTCCTGCAGCTTCGGCCGGTTCACGGGGGTTTGTGGCAGTCTGCAGGGATGGGTGGAGACAGCATCGGCGCGGCCACGGCGGGCACGGAGCCGTCGAGGAGGACCTGGAAGCTCGGCGACCTGACGGTCAACCGGATGGGGTTCGGCGCCATGCGCCTGACGGGCAGCGCGGCCTTCGACCTCGGCACGCCGAGCGACCGCGAGCGGTCGCTCGCGGTGCTGCGACGCGCCGTCGAGCTCGGCGTGAACCACATCGACACCGCCGCGTTCTACTTCTCCCGGTTGCGGTCCGCCAACGAGCTGATCAACCGGGCGCTCGCGCCGTACCCGAACGATCTGGTCATCGCCGCCAAGGTGGGCCCGGGGCGGGATCCGTCCGGCGAGTGGCTGCCGTTCGCCCGGCCGGACCAGCTGCGCGGCCAGGTCGAGGAGAACCTGCGTCAGCTCGGCCGGGACCACCTGGATTTGGTGTACCTGCGCCAGCCGGGGCTCGACTCGATCGCCGAGCACTTCGGGGCGCTCGCCGAGCTGCGTGAGGCCGGGCTCATCCGGCACCTCGGGATCTCCAACATCCGGCCCGCGCACCTCGCCCAGGCCCAGGCGATCGCCCCCGTGGTGAGCGTGCAGAACCGGTACGGCGTGGGCGCGACGCGGAGCCGCGAGCTGCTGCGCGCCTGTGGTGAGCAGGGCATCGCGTTCGTGCCGTTCTTCGCCATCGCCGGAGAGGGCCGCGAGTCGGGAGCGAGCGGCACGGACCAGGACGAGGTGCGCGCCGTGGCCGAAGCGCACGGGGCGACACCCGCGCAGGTGCGGCTGGCCTGGACACTCCGGCAGGGGCCGCACGTGCTGGCCATTCCGGGCACCGGAAACCCCGATCACCTGGCCGAGAACATGGCCGCCGCCGCGCTGCGCCTCACGGACGAGGACATGGCCCGCCTGGACGCGCTCACCGAGGCCGGCTGACCCGCTCGTACGGGCCGAAGACGAGCGGCGGGGCCGTCCACGTCCGCCAGAGTTCGCGCGATTTTCCACGGCGGCCGAGTCAGCCGGTCCTTCTCACGACGCCGGGAACGACGTCCGGGGAGTCGGTCGAGAAGTAGATTCTCCGCACCGCCCTTTTCCCCGTCCCGGGAAGGTCGACGTGCACGGGGGGATCGAGTTCGACGCGGACGTTGACCGTGCTCAGCACGGAGCACGCCATCGCGTCGGGGTCTCCGGGCACAGGACGCGGTCCACGCCCCTTTATCGTCTGCAGGACCCGCGAGGCGGAACGGACGCAATCCCGCGGAACCGCGAGCTCCCCCAGGAATCCCGTTCGCAGGATCAGTTGCGACGACGACACCAGATGCGGATGGCGGGCGGTCGCCGCCGCCGCTCCCAGGGCGGTGAGCACCAGCAGCATCTCGAACGCCGCGTGCGGCGGCTTGATTTCGGGCGGGAGCATGCCGGAGACGAGAAGGGCCGTGACGCTTTCCACCGCGGCCAGGACGACGATGATCAGCCGCAGTTCCGACGAATGAGGCAGCCGCACTCCGCCGGAGGTCCCGGGCACCGGCCGCCGCGTTATCCAGCCCGCTAATGATTCCAGCAGGATTCGCGCGATACGCGTTCCGGACGGTCTCGCTTTCACCTGGCCCTCGGGTGCACCCGGCACAGTCGAATTCCTCCCGACGACGCGGACGATTCACCTTCAGGATAATTTCCCGATTCGGAACGGATCCGCGTGGGGTTTCTGCGAGCCCTGAAGACGAATACCGCGAACCTGCGTGTCACGCTCCGCCGGAAGACCGCTCTCGACAGGGCGGTCAAGGCCGGCGGCGTGGTGGTCACGACGATCCGCCGACGGCGCCGTCCACGATCGGCATGGCCGCGGGCGTGCTCGACCGTGATCATGTCACAGTGGTCAACCTGACCATGCTGAACATGGGCGGCCCGCTCCGGCTCCGGCCGGCCTCCCCGGGGATCGTTCCGGGGCCGGGATTCGCCGGCGACATCGAGGGGGAGACGACGTGGCTTCGGTGGGTCGCGACAGCATGCACGCAGATCCTCGGAGAGAGAACCGGTTCGCCCGGGGGCTGACCGAGGTCTTCGCGCCCGCGCACATCGTCATGGGGCTGCCGCTGGTGGTGGGCGCGGCCACCGGTGGTTGGGCGGGCGCCGCCTGGGGCGCGCTGACCGCGGCCCTGTGCGGGGGGATTCCCCTCGGGGTGCTTCTGGCAGGCGTCCGGTCGGGCCGCTTCGGCGACAAGCACGTCAGGGACCGTGCCCAGCGGCCGAAACTGATCGGCCTGATCGTCGTCCTGGTGGTCACCGCGCTGGCCCTGATGGTCCTGCTCGGCGCTCCGCGCCTGATGGTCGCCGGCGTGACGGCCATGCTCGCCACGCTGGCCGTGACCGGTCCGGTCACGCTCTGGTGGAAGATCAGCTTCCACACGGCGGTGGCGGCGGGCGGCGTGGTGATGCTCGCGTGGGTCCTGCCGCCGGTTCCGGTCTACGCGGCCGGCGCCGTGCTGGTGGCGGCGCTGGCCTGGTCCCGGGTGGTCATCCGCGATCACACCGCCGCCCAGACCGTCGCGGGAGCCGTGGCGGGCGGCGCCGCGACGTGGCTCACCCTCGCCGTCCTCCTCTGACCGCGGGCGCCGAGGCTCACCCTCGCCGTCCTCCCCCGACCACGGGCGCCGAGGCTCACGCGCCGTCCGGCAGGCGCCCCCGCTCACCCCGCACGGCTTCGGATCCGGCGGCGGCGCCACACCTGGTGTTCAGGCGGCGGCCGAGGCGCTGGCCGGGAACCTCCACGAGCCGGTACGCCGCGTGGCCGAGGACCAGCAGGGCGAGGAAGAACACCGGCAGGTTCGGGACGATCCGCAGCAGGAGCGGGTGCAGCAGATACAGGGAGAAACTGATCACCCCGAGGTAGGCGAGCCACCGGGGGAACGACCGGCGCCGCAGCGCGAACACGAGCACGAAGAACCCCACCGCCAGCAGGACCGCCGAGGCCCAGGCGGGCTCGCGCGCCACCAGGACGCCGCAGACGAGGACCGTCAGCAGGGCGGCGACGGCCCACCTCCACCGGAGCACGCCCCGCTCCGCACGGTGAACGGCCGTCCCGGCGAACATCATGGCCGCGATGACCAGCCCTTGTCCCGCGCCGATCCTGCTGCCCAGGACGACCAGGGCCAGGCCGAGAAGGCCGCCGAACACCGCGGCCGCCGTCCTGAGGCGCCCGTTCGCGAGCATGGTCACGGCGATGACCAGGACCACCGCGACGCCCAGGATCGCGGCGGCCAGGTCCGCGCCGCCGTTGATCGTCGCGTGCGGCATGAGCAGCCCGAGCGGCACGGCCGCCACCGCGAGGACCACGGCGATCGGCGCCGGCCTGTGCGCCTGCCGTACGGCGAACAGTCCCGCCGTCATCAGGTAGAACGCCATCTCGTACGACAGCGTCCACATCACGCCGATCACCGAGGGGACGCCGAGGAGTTCCTGCAGCATCGTGAGGTTGGCCAGCGCGACGAGCGGCGGCGGCCGGCTGTCGAGGCCGGGGGACGTCTCGAACACCCCGGCGTACGCGAGGAGCAGCGCGAGGGCGAGCGCGGCGAGCAGCAGCGGGAGGAGCCGGAAGGCCCGGCCGGTCCAGAAGGCCCGCAGGTCGCCCCGCCGCTCCAGCGAGGCCGGAATGATGTAGCCGCTGACCAGGAAGAACACGAAGACGCCCCAGGTGCCGACGTCGACCCTGCGGTCGACCTCCGCCCAGACGGCCGGGACGAAGGTCCAGGCCGAGTGGTGCAGCGCCACGGCCGGAGCGGCGAACCCCCGTAAGGCGTCCAGCCATGCCAGCCGGGAGCTGTTTGATGCCATTCAGGTGACTTTAGGCGATAAATGGGGACGTGATCCCCCCGCGTCAGCCCGCCTTGTGGACGCTGAAATCGTCGAACGAGACGGTGACCGCGCTGCTTCCGGCCTCGGGCACGCGAGCGAGAATTCCCGCCTGGTTGTGCGGACCGGGCGACAGGGGATGGGCGTCCTCGGTGTCGAGAGCGCGCGTGCCGTCGACCCAGAACGTCAGACGGGAGCCCCGGCAGGCGGCCTGGAGGCGCACCGCGCGCCCGGCGCGCGGCGGGGCCGCCTTCACCGGCGGCACGACGTCGAGACGCGTGCCCCCGGACTGCCGCACGACGCGGGCCGTGCCGTCCAGGCCGAGCAGGAACGCGTATCCGCTGGGGACGTCCTCGTCCCACCGGCACACGAGCCCGAAGCCGCCCTGTCCCGCCCCCTCCCGCAGCTCGGCCGTCACGCCGACCAGCACGTCGCGCCCGGCCACGGCGTCGGTCTTGGCGGGCACGGGCGACAGCGCGGTGTTGACCGGGCCGGAGCGGTCGGCGCGGACCGTGAAGACACCGCGCTCGATCTCGTAGCCGCGCGTCGTGCGCCGGTCGCCGGCCGCGCCGGGATCGAAGGTGTAGCCGTCCCAGTTGCCCCGCTCGCCGAAGTCGTCGCCGTACAGCAGACTCCCGCCCGGAGGAACCGCCTCGTCGCCGCCGCGGGACGCGGACAGCAGGAGGATCCCGCCCGTGACGAGCACGGCCGTCACGCCCGCCGCGAGCCCAACGGCCCACCGTCGCCGCGGGCCGGTCCCGGGGACCGGCGTACGCACCGGGTCGGCCGGGCGCGTGGCGGCCGTGGCGGCGTCGCCGCCGGTGAGGGCGCGCAGCAGGCCGGAGGCGGCGGGCCGGGCGGCGGGATCCTTCGCCAGGCATGCCTCCAGCAGCGGGCGAAGGTCGGCGGGCACACCGGACAGGTCGGGCTCGCGGGCCGAGATGGCCATCAGGATGGCCGGGACGGTCGGCCCGGGGAAGGGCAGGCGCCCGGTCGCGGCGTACGCCATCGTCACGGCCCAGCTGAACACGTCGGAGGACGGGCCGGGCCGCTGCCCGGCGAGTTGCTCGGGGGCGATGAAGGCGGGCGTGCCCGCCATGCCGCCGCCGCTGACGGTGTGGTCGGCGGCGCTCGCGATGCCGAAGTCGATGACCACGGGCCCCTCGGGGCCGAGGATCACGTTGCCCGGCTTGAAGTCGCGGTGCACGATCCCGGCCCGGTGGATCGCGGCGAGGGACGTCAGCGTGGCGACGGCGAGGCGGTGGAGCCCGCTGCCCGTACGCGGGCCGTCCTCGGCGACCGCCGTCGCCAGCGAGGGCCCGGGGATGTACTCGGTGACGATGTACGGCCGCCCGTGATGGGACCCGGCGTCGAGCACGCGGGCCGTGCAGAATGGGGCGAGCCTGCGGGCCGTCTCCGCCTCCCGCAGGAAGCGGCGGCGGCTCGTGGCGTCCATGGCGGCCCTGGCGTGCAGCATCTTGATCGCGACCTGGGCTCCCGAGGCGTCCCGTGCGAGGTAGACGGTGCCCTGGCCGCCCTCGCCGAGGACGCCGACCAGCCGGTGATCGCCGATGCGCTCGGGATCACCGGGGTCGAGAGGGTACGGCGGCACGACGCGGTTCGTCACGCGCGGCGGCCGCACGTGATCGGCTCCGGCCGTTCCCGCATTCGTTCCACTCCCCCACGATGCCGCCGGTATGTCGATCAACCAGGCGGATCCTGTCATATCCGGAGGCCACCCGGCAGCGAATCCGCCCCAGCCGTCGCGGAGGGAGCCGGAAGGCCCGGCCGCACGGTCTTGCCGGCATCCGCGCAGTTCATCGCGCATAACACGTGATTCACAAGTAGGTCACAAGCAGGCCACAAGAGCCGTCAGGAGAAATGGACCCCGTCGCAGCGGTTCCAAGGGGCATGGAACGGCAGCGGTTCCGACGGGCAGGAACGGGGGGAACCAGATGACAACGATCGTCGGCGGGCGCCGGACCCTGCTGATCCTCAACGCCGAGGACGGGACGGGCCGCCTGGAGAGCGAACTCGCCGGCCTGGGCTGGCACACGGGCAGGGCCGACCTGGCCGCGGGGGACCTTCCCGGCCTGGTGGAACGGCTGGCGGACCTGCTGGCCGCGCCCGGCAGCCCGGACCGCACCGCGATCCTCGGATTCGGCGAGGCGGGCCTGGCGGCGCTGGAGATCGCCGACCGCCACCCGGAGCGGGTCACCGCCGTGGTCGTCGTGGGCACGGCGGATCACGACCTCGCCGGGGAGCTGTCCTGCCCGACGCTGACGCTGCCCGCCCCGGGGCGGGAGCCCGTGGCCTCGGCGGTCGTCCCCTTCCTGGCCGCGCTGGACGCGCTGGACACGCAGGCGGAGGTTCCCCCGGACCTGCCCGCCACGCTCCGGCCGCTCACGCCGACGCTGCTCAACGACGCCGAACTGCTCGGGCGGTTCCGTGAGATCGGGCCGGTCCACCGGCTCAACGCGGAGGGCGCCGCGACGACCTGGATCCTGACCGGCCACGCGGCGTCCACCCGGACGCTCACCGACCCACGCCTCGCCGGAGAGGTGGAGATCACCGCGGGGTTCCGGCTCCAGTCGGACGACCCGGCCCTCGCCCACAAGGGCGATCTGGACCTCATCACGATCGACGGCCGGGAGCACGCCCGGCTGCGCCGGCTCATCGAGCGGCACCTCACCCCCGAGCGCGTCGAGGCGCTGCGCCCGCGGATCCAGCGCGCGGCCGACGGGCTGCTCGACGCGATCCCCGCCGGGGAGGTGGTGGACTTCCTCCACGCGTTCGCCTACCCGCTGCCGGTCCTCGTGCTGTGCGAGCTGCTCGGCGTGCCGGAGGACCGGCGGGGCCACATCCGCGAGTGGATCCTGGAGCGGCTGGTCACTCCGCCGCCGAAGGCGCACCACGACATCGACGAGCTCCTGCGGGACCTGATCGCGGCTCGGCGCGAGAGCCCGTCGGACGACCTGCTCGGCTGGGTCGTCGCGGACGAGGGGGACGACCTGGCGGAGGACGACCTCGTGTCGGCGGCCAGGTTCCTCATGGTGAACGGCCACCGCGCCCCGACGACGGTGCTGGCGAGCGGCCTGGCCGCCCTGCTGAAGCGCCCGGAGCAGTGGGCCCGGCTCGTGGCCGAGCCCGCCCTGGTCGCCACCGCGGTCGAGGAGTTGCTGCGGCTCGTCACGCCCTTCCCCGTCACCATCGCCCGTCAGGTGACGGCCCCGATCGAGGTGGGAGGGACCCCGATCCCGAAGGGCGACCTGCTCGCCGCGTCGCTCGTGGCCGCCAACCGCGACCCGTCGTTCTTCCCCGACCCGGATCTGCTGGACGTCGGGCGCCGGGACAACCCGCACCTCGCGTTCGGCCACGGTCACCACCACTGTCTCGGCGCGGACCTGGCCAGGGCACAACTGCGGGTCGCCTTCGGCACGCTCGCGCGGCGCTTCCCCGACGTCGAGCTCGCCCGCGACTCGCGGAGCCTGCACTACCGGCAGAGCAGCGTGCGTTACCTCCTCGGCCTGCCGGTCGTCCTGCGGCCGGATCGCCGCGGGGAGCCCGCCGCCTGACGAGAAGCCGGCGCCCGTCTCACCAGAACAGTTCCCCACGCACGCCCTCAGCAGCCAGGAGCCGATCCGATGAAAGAGACGATTCCGCAGTTAGTCGCCTACTGTCAGGCCGACCCGCTGTTCTTCGAGCCGGTCTGGCGCATCCCCGACGACGACAACCGCTTCCCGGCGGGCTCCCGGCCGCTGCCCGACGGATGGCGCCGGGGCGAGAGCGAGCTGTGGGTCGTGCTGCTCCCGCCGGACCTCGCGCTCCCGGAGCAGGGATGGAAGATCCACGTCTCGGCGACCGATGCCGACGCCGCCGCCGTCTGCGACCTCGTGGCCGGCTTCTGCCTGGACCGCGGCATCGCCGTCAAGTTCCTGCGCAGCAGGATGGCGGTGCGGCTGATGAACAACAAGTACGCCGACCGGGGCAGCAGCGGCAAACTGGTCACCCTGTATCCGGTGGACGAGGAGCAGTTCGCCGAGGTGCTGCCCGCGCTGGCCGAGCTCCTCAGGGGATACACCGGGCCGTACGTCCTCAGCGACCTGCGCTACGAGGACTCGCCGGTCTACGTCAGATACGGCGCGTTCCAGCCGATGACGTACACCAAGTCGGACGGCAGCCTCGGATACGCGATCCGCACGCCGGACGGCCGGCTGGTGCCCGACCAGCGCACTCCCGCGTTCACCGTGCCGGAGTGGGTCACCCTCCCCGAGGTGCTGCGCGGGTCGTACGAGAAGCACACGGCGGGCGACGGAGAGGAGTTCCCGTACCAGATCGAGCGGGCGCTGCACTTCTCCAACGGCGGCGGCGTGTACCTCGCCCGTGACGAGGCGTCCGGCGGGTACGTGGTGCTGCTGGAGGCCCGGCCCCACGCGGGCCTGGACGCCGGGGGCGTGGACGCGGTCACCAGGCTGGCGCACGAGCGCGACATCCTGGAGCGGCTGAGCGGCCTCGACTGCGTGCCCCGGCTGCTCGGCCACATGGTGATCTGGGAGCACCACTTCCTGGTCGAGGAGTACATCGAGGGCAAGACCCTGCTGGACGAGGTGTTCGAGCGCTATCCGCTCGCCACCCCCGACCCGGCCCCCGAGACGCTGGCCGCCTACACCCGCTGGGCGATCGACATCCTGGCCAAGGTCGACCACGCCCTGATGTCGATCCACGCCAGAGGCGTGCGGATCGCCGACCTGCACCCCGAGAACATCATCGTCCGGCCCGACGGCCGCGTCGCGCTCATCGACTTCGAGATCGCCTCCGACCTCGCGGACACGCGGCCCCCCGGCCTCGCCGCGGCGGGGTTCGCCGCGCCCAAGAACCTCAGCGGCCGGGCGGCCGACAACTACGTGCTGAACTGCCTGCGGCAGTGGATATTCCTGCCGATCAGCCCGCTGCAGGACCGGGACCCGGTCAAGCTGGGCAGCCTCACCGGTGTCATCACCGAGCACTTCCCCCTCCCGCCGGGGTTCGGAGCGCGCATGGTCCGCAACTTCGAGGCGGTGAAGGGCCCCCTCGGCGAGGACGTCGCGGCGCGGATGTTCACCGAACCGGAATGGCCGGCCATCCGCGACGCGATCGCGGCGGGGATCACGGCCGGTGCGACCCCCGACCGGAAGGACCGGCTCTACCCCGGCGACCCGCAGCAGTTCGCGACCGGCGGGTTCACCGTGGCCAACGGCGCCGCCGGTGTGCTGTGGGCCCTGCGGCAGGCCGGCGTCCCGGTGCCGGAGGAGCACGTGGACTGGCTCGTCACGGCCGTGCGCCGGGCGCCCGATCCGCGTCCCGGCCTGCTGAACGGCCTGCACGGCGTGGCCGCGACGCTCGAGTCGCTCGGCCGCCGCGACGACGCGCTCGACGTGCTCGACCGGGCCCGCAAACTGCACGACGGCCTGGAGGTCCCCGGCCTCCACGGCGGCCTGGCCGGAGCCGGCCTCAACCTTCTGCACTTCTTCGCGATCACCGGCGACGAGGACCTGCGCGCGGAGGCCGTGCGCATCGCCGACCGGCTCGCCCGCGAGCTCGGCGACGACGCGTCGCGCGTGTTCCGCCCGGACGGCAGGGTCGGCCTGCAGCACGGCCTGACCGGAGTCGCGTCCTACTTCCTGCGGCTGCACGATGTCACCGGGGAGCCGGAGTATCTCGACCTGGCCCGTACGGCGCTGCGGCGCGAGATCGGCCGCGGCCAGACGCTGCCGGACGGCGGGTTCTGCCTCCTGGACAGCAACCGATACCTGCTCTACCTCGGCACCGGCAGCGGCGGGCTGGCCCTGGTGCTGTCCCAGTATCTCGGCCGGCGTGAGGAGCCGGGCTTCGCCGACGTGATCGGCGGCGTCCGCCGTGCCCTGCGCGCGCCGTTCACCCGCCACCCGGCCCTGATGGAGGGCCGGGCGGGCACCATCGCGACCCTCCGCCTCATGGGCCTGCCGGAGGACCGGCCGCTCGTCGACGAGCACGTACGCCGGCTCTCCTGGCACGCCCTGTCCTACGAAGGCCACCTGGCCTTCCCCGGCAACCAGCTCATGCGGCTCTCCATGGACCTGGAAACGGGTTCCGCCGGTGTGCTGGCCGCCCTCAGCGTCGCGTTCGACCAGAGCGCGTCGGTAATGCCGGTTCTCGATCTGCGGACCCCCGCGTTCGAGACGACAGAAAGGAAATAGGAAATGGCTCAGGTACTGCAGCTCCAGACCCTCAACCCGAACGAGGCCAAGGCGCACCCGTGCTCCAGCATCGTGACCTCGTACAACGGCACCGCCTGCTACATCTGCGTCTGACCGAGGCCGGTCGAGCGGGCACCCGGCTGGTCGCCGCCGGTGACCACCCGGTGAACGCTCACGGACGGTGAGACACCGGCCCCGGCCGGTCGCGCCCGGCGCGGCCCGGCCGGGGCCGGACTCTACGCTCTCCCTCTCCCTCTCCCTCTCCCACAGTCTTTGCGAGGAACCCGTGGACACGCAGCGCGACCAGTCCGGCGCGCCGACGGCGACGCCGCCCACGTGGCGGGTGCTGCTGCGCTACATGCGCCCGTCCTGGCGCTGGCTCGCCCTCGGCGGGCTGCTGAACCTCACGACCGGAGCGGTCGGGCTGACGCTCCCGCTCGTCGCGAGGCGGCTCATCGACGACCTCGGCGCCGACCGGCCGCTGACCGGCGTGCTGCTGCTGATGGGCCTGCTCGTCGTCGTGACCGCGGGCGTCGGCCCGCTGGGCGAGTGGGTGCTGCGCCGTACCGGCGAGTCGATCGTGCTCACCGCCCGCCGGCGCCTGGTCTCGCATCTGCTGCGGCTGCGGGTGCCGGCCCTCGACCGCGCCGAACCCGGCGACCTGATGTCCAGGGTCACCTCCGACACGATCCTGCTGCGCCAGGTCACCACCGACTCGGTGATCGGCATCGTCACCGGGAGCCTCACGGTCCTCGCGACCGCCACGCTGATGGGCCTGCTCGACCCCGTGCTCCTCGTGGTCACGCTCGGCGTGCTGGTGCTCGCCGGTGCGCTCATCCGGGTGGTCATGCCGCGCGTCGGCAGGATGAGCAAGGACGCGCAGAAGTCCGTCGGGGCGATGGGCGCCGCCCTCGAACGCGCGCTCGGGGCACTGCGCACGATCAAGGCGTCCGGCGCCGAGCACCGGGAGGAGGCCGCCGTCCACCGCTCCGCGGAGGAGTCGTGGCGGGCCTCGGTGCGCGCCGGCAAGTGGCTGGCGATCGCCGGGCACACCGCCGAACTGGCCCTCCAGGTGGCCTTCTTCGTCGTCCTGTCCGTGGGAGGAAGCCGCGTGGCCGCCGGGGCGATCGACGTGGGCACGCTGATCGCGTTCCTGATGTACGTCTTCTTCCTGGTGCCGCCGCTGCAGCAGCTCATCGGCGCGGCCGGGCAGTACCAGGTCGGCGCCGCCGCGGTCGCCCGCATCACCGAGGCGGAGCGGCTGCCCGCGGAACCGGCCGCGCCGGCCGCGACGCTCCCCGCGTCCGGCGCGGCCCCGGCGGAGCTGGAGTTCCGCGACGTGCACTTCCGCTACGCGCCGGAACTGCCGCCGGTCCATCACGGGATCAGCTTCCGCGTGCCCGCCCGGGGCATGACCGCCTTCGTCGGGCCCTCCGGCGCGGGCAAGACCACGGTGTTCTCCCTCATCGAGCGGTTCTACGAGCCGGCCTCGGGGAGCATCCTCATCGACGGCGGCGACATCGCCTCCTGGGACATCCCTCGCCTGCGGGCCGCCATCGGCTACGTCGAGCAGGACGCTCCCGTCCTGTCGGGCTCCCTGCGGGACAACCTCCTGCTCGGCGCGCCCGAGGCCACCGGCGAGGAGGTCGAGCGCGTCCTGCGCGTCGCCCGCCTCGACGCTCTGGTGGCGCGGCTGCCCGAGGGCCTGGACACCCTGGTCGGCCATCGCGGCACCCGCCTGTCCGGTGGTGAGCGCCAGCGCGTGGCCATCGCCCGCGCGCTCCTGCGCCGCCCCCGCCTTCTGCTGCTGGACGAGGCCACCTCCCAGCTCGACGCCGTCAACGAGGCGGCGCTGCGCGACACGATCGCCGAGATCGCGCGTACGACGACGGTCCTGGTCGTGGCGCACCGGCTGTCCACGGTCACGCTGGCCGACCGGATCGTCGTGATGGACGCGGGCGTGGTGCGGGCCGTCGGCACGCACGAGGAGCTGGTCGGCGCCGACCCCCTCTACGCCGAGCTGGCCGCCACTCAGTTCCTCGCCGCCTCCCCCGTGACCGCGTGAACATCCCTCTTTGGAGCATCCATGGAAACGCCCGACCGTCCGCTTGAGATCATCTGGGACATCACGTACGCCTGCCCGCTGCGGTGCTTCCACTGCTACTCCGAGTCCGGCCGCCGTCCCTCGCGTCAGCTGGAGCGGGCCGAGATGCTGCGGGCGGCGGACGCCATCATCGCGATGCGGCCCTACGGCGTCTGCCTGGCCGGCGGCGAGCCCCTCCTGGTGCCGGGCGTGCTCGACGTCGCCGGCCGCATGACGGCCGCGGGTGTGCGGGTCTCCCTCTTCACCGGAGGCTGGACGCTGCGCCCGCCGATGGTCGGGGACCTCGTGCGGACCGCCGCCAGGGTGAGCGTGAGCCTCGACGGCGCCACGGCCGAGGTGCACGACCGCGTCCGTGGCCGCCGCGGCTCGTTCGACCGGGCGATGGACGCCCTCGCGCTGCTCGACGCCGCCGCGCGGGAGCGACGCCTGGCCGGAGACACACCGCTGTCTTTCGGGATCGACTGCGTCGTCGTGCGCAGCAACTTCGACCAAATCGACCAGTTCTGCACCGACATCGCGCCGAGGTTCCCCGAGCTGGAGTACGTGTCGTTCGGCGCGGTCATCCCGGAGGGGCTGGCCAGCCGTACGGGCGTCGTGGAGCACGAGCTGCTCTCCGACGCCCAGGTGGCCCTGCTCGGCAGCCGCGAGTTCACACGCCGCCTGCGCGCGCTGGCGCCGCCGTCCGTCCAGGTGAGCGCGACCGACAACCTCGCGTTGCAGATGCACCCGGACCGTCCGTTCCTCCCCGTGCTGCAGGTCGAGCCCGACGGAGCGGTCCGGGCCATGCCGGCGTACGAGGGCACGGTCGGCAACCTGCTGACGCACACGCCGGAACGGCTGTGGGAACGCGCGCTGGAGCGCTGGCGCGACCCCTTCGTGGTCGAGACGTTGAGGTCCGTGCACACGATGGAGCAGTGGGCGGAGGCGACCCGGAAGATCGACTACCGCTTCGGCTCGGACGCCGACCGCGTCCGCATCGACCGCCGGCCGCACTTCGCGCCCACGGCCTGACGTCCCCGGCGGGGCGCGTTCACGCTCCCGGCGTGCCGCCGGGCCTCGGGCGTACGTCGCAGTCCGGCAGGCCCGCCAGGACGGCGGCGAGCTGGCGGGCGTTGGTCTGCGCGTGGTCGCGGTAGCAGTTGTTCATCAGCACGTGGGTCGTGGCCGCCCGGCCGCCGAGCTCGCGCAGCCTCGGCGCCCACCGCTTCAGCTCCTCCAGCGAGTAGCGATAGCCGAAGCGCTCGTGGATGTCGTGACTGGTCCACTTGTCGCTGTGGCCGTGGAACCGGACGACCTCCAGGTCGGACGTGGCCGCGACGACCGGCGGGATCGAGTCCGGGTAGCCCTGCGGCATGTCCACGCAGACGTACGGAATGGCGTACGAGCGGAGGAAGTCGAGGGTCTCCGCCTGGTTCTCCTCGCTCATCCACGTGTGGTTGCGGAACTCCACCGAGATCCGCAGCGGCTCGCAGCGCCGCTTGCACTCCAGGATGTACTGCTTGTTCGCCCTGCCGATCGGGAACCACCGGGGGAACTGGAAGAGCACCGCCCCGAGCTTGCCCGCCTCCCGCAGCGGCAGCAGGGCGCCGACGAACCGCTCCCAGACCTGGTCCACGACCTTCGGGTCGAGATCGCGGGCGTACAGGTTCTTGCCCGCGCCGTTCGGCCGCAGGTCCTTCGGCAGCGCGGCCGGCCGGGTCGGGTGCCGCGTGAGCAGCGAGAACGCCTTGACGTCGAACGTGAAGTCCGCGGGCGTGCGATCGGCCCACAGCCGTGCGGTGGCCTCGGCGGGCGGCGCGTAGTAGGTCGAGTCGACCTCCACCACCGGGAACACGCTCGCGTAGTGGCGCAGGCGTTGCTCGGGCGTCGTGACCTCGGGCGGATACCACCCCGACTCCAGCAGCGTCTTGTCCGTCCACGACGCGGTGCCGACCAGGATCGTCCCCATATCTCACGATAGGCGCGTCCACCGTACGCCGGTGAACACGCGGAGTCGATGTACGAAGAACGTATTCGGCCGGTATCGATATTGTTCGGCCCTTTTTTACAGTTTCGGTGACCCTGAACGGTTCTCCATTGAGAGGCGGTTCGACATGTTCACCAAAATGGCCGACCGGCTGATTTCCCGGCTGGCGCCGAAGCACTCGGCCCAGGCCGCGTGCCCCTGCTGGTATGAGGGCACCGCCTGTCTCTTCCGCAAGTGCTGCACCTACGGCGCGTCCTGCGGCACCGGCGAGTCCTGTGGCAACTGGATCCTGAACTGCTAGCCCGGACGGAGTGACGATGCTCGCGTGGACGGCCGTACTCGTCGTCGTCGCCGGCCTGGTTCTGCTGTGGCTGCGGCGCACTCTCGCCGTCGTCGTGGTGTCCGGCGTCAGCATGGAGCCGGCCTTCCACGCGAGCGACCGGCTCCTCGTCCGCCGGTCCGGGCCGTCCCGGCTCAAGGTCGGAGACGTCGTCGTGTTCGCCCGGCCCAGCCGCTACGCCGGCGAAGAACTCCTGCCGGTCGAGGAGCGGTGGATGGTCAAGCGGGTGGCGGCGCTTCCGGGAGACCCGGTGCCCGGCTCGGTCCTCCCCGTGGTCGCGCAGCCACGGGTGGCCTCCGGCCGGCTGGTCGTCCTGGGGGACAACCCGGGGGCCAGCTACGACTCACGCCAGTTCGGATTCCTCCCGGCGGCCCTCATCCTCGGGGTCGTGCTGCGGCGGATGAGCTGACCGAAGGAGCAACGGTGGACTATCTCACTGTGGGCTGCCGCAGCCTGCTGGCGCTGCTGTTCCTGGCCTCGGCCGGGGGCAAGCTGCGCGGCGCCGGCGCCTACCGGGACTTCGTGGCGGCCACCGGCAGACTCGCCCCGCGGTTCCTCCCCACCCGCTGGGCCGCGGTCGCGGTGGTCGCCATGGAGATCGCCGTCGCGGCGCTGGTCGCCGTGCCCGCGACGGCCACGGCCGGGTTCCTCCTGGCCGCCGTCCTTCTCACCGCGTTCACGCTCGCGATCCTGGCCGCGTTGCGGCGCGACGAACGGACGCCGTGCGCCTGCTTCGGCCGCTCCCGCCGTCGGCTGGGGGGCGGTCACGTGGTGCGCAACCTCCTCCTGCTGGTCGTCGCGGGGCTCGGTCTCGTGGGATCGGCGTTCGCGGCGGACGGATCGGCCGACACCGCGGGCGTCCTGACGGCCGTCGCGGCCGGCGCGGCGGGTGCCCTCCTCGTGTCCCTCGCCGACGACTTCATCGACCTGTTCAGCCCTGTCGCCTGAGATCGGAAAGGCCGCCCGATGCCGTACCTCGTCACGCTCGTCGTCCTCGTGGGTGTGCTCTGCCTGGTGAACCTCGTCCTGATCGTCGGCGTGATCCGGCGGCTGCGCGAGCACGGCGAAGCTCTCGCCGGCAGAAGCGCACAGGAACAGAACCGGCGGGCCATCCTCCCCGAAGGGGAGGTGGCGGAGCCGTTCGAGGCCGTTTCCACCGACGGCAGCGTCGTTTCACGCGACCGGTTGGAGCAGCCCACGCTGGTCGGCTTCTTCTCCCCCGGATGCACGGCCTGCCACGAGGCGCTGCCGGACTTCCTCGCCCTGGCCGCGCGCTTCCCCGGCGGTCCCGAGCAGGTGCTCGCCGTCATCCTGGACGAGAACGGCGAGCCGGGCGAGCAGCGCGAGTCGCTCGAACCGGTCGCCCGTGTGGTGGTCGAGAAGCTGGGCGGTCCGGTCAGCTCCGCGCTCCACGTCCGGGCCCTCCCCTCGTTCGGCCTCGTCGGTCCCGGCGGCAGGGTGATGTCCAGCGGCCTGCGCCTGGAGCAGGTCCTCACCACCGCCCCCGCCTGAGCGTCCGCCTCCCTTTCCGGTCCCGTCGAGTCCCATCCCGTCCAGCCACGGAGCAGCGCCGATGTCGGACACGCCCCCGCAGAACGGCCCCGCGGGCTCCCCCGAGCCGCCCGAGCCGCCTGTGCCGCCCAGGGCCACCCCCGCCGCCCTGGCCGCGGCGCTCGCCCTGGCCTGGCGGGCCGGCCCCTGGCACACCCTCGCGTACGGGCTGCTGGTGCTGGTGGAGGCGGCTCTGCCGGTCGCCACGGCCTGGCTGACCAAGTCCGCTCTCGACCTGCTCGTCAGCCGGGCGCACGGCAGCGCCTTCTGGACGGTCGGGGCCGGGCTGGCCGCCACCGGCCTGGCGTCGACCGTGCTGCCGCACACCTCCGGGTATCTGCGTCAGGAGCTGGCCCGTCGCACCGGACGGCTCGCCCAGGACCGGCTGTTCGCGGCCGTGGAGCGGTTCGCCGGCCTGGGCCGCTTCGAGGACCCGGTGTTCCACGACCGCCTGAGCCTGGCCTACCAGTCGGGCGGCGTGGCGCCGAACGCGGTGGTCGGGGGAACCCTCGCGACCGCCCGAGGACTGGTCACCGTGCTGGGCTTCCTCGGCTCGCTGCTGGTGATCAACGCCGTGCTGGCGGTGGCGGTCCTGGCCGCCGCGGTGCCCGCGTTCCTCGCCGAGCTGCGGCTGTCGCGGCAGCGGGCCACCATGCTGTGGCGGATCGGACCGGTCGAGCGGCGGGAGCTGTTCTACCGTCAGCTGCTGACCAGCGTGCGGGCGGCCAAGGAGATGCGCCTGTTCGGCGCGGGACGATACTTCCGCGAGCGGATGATCGCGGAACGCGCCGCCGCCGACGCCGAGCGGCGAGGGCAGGACCGCCGCGAACTCACCGCGGAGGGCGGGCTGGGCCTGCTGTCGGCGGCGATCGCCGGGGGCGGCCTGATCTGGGCGCTGTTCGCCGCCGCCGGCGGACGCATCACCGCGGGCGACGTCGCGCTGCTCACCGCCTCGATCGTGGGCGTCCAGGCCGCCGTCGCGGCGCTGGTCGGCGAGGTGACGACGGCCCACCAGCAGGTGCTGACGTTCGGCCACTACCTGGCCGTGGTCCGGGCCGGGCCGGACCTCCCCGTACGCGAGCGGGCGATCGCGCCGGGGAACCTGCGGCAGGGCATCGAGTTCCGCGATGTCTGGTTCCGCTACTCCCCCGGCCATCCGTGGACGCTGCGCGGGGTTCGTTTCACCATCCCCGCGGGCACGGCGGTCGGACTGGTGGGCCGCAACGGCGCGGGCAAGAGCACGATCGTCAAGCTGCTGTGCCGGTTCTACGACCCGGTGCGGGGCTCGATCCTGTGGGACGGCGTGGACCTGCGCGACCTCGACCCCGCCGAGCTGCGGCGGCGTGTGGGCGCGGTGTTCCAGGACTACATGGAGTACGACCTGACGGCGGCGGAGAACATCGCGGTCGGCGACCTGAGCGACGGCCGGATGGACCTCGACGACGGCCGCATCGAGGCGGCCGCGCGCCGCGCCGGCGTGCACGAGACCGTCGCCGCGCTGCCACGCGGCTACCGGACGATGCTCACGCGCATGTTCTTCGGCCCACCCGGCGAGGGGGCGGACGCCGAGAGCGGGATCGTGCCGTCCGGCGGCCAATGGCAGCGGCTGGCGCTCGCCCGTGCGCTGCTGCGCGACCGGCAGGACCTGCTCATCCTGGACGAACCGAGCTCGGGCCTGGACGCCGAGGCGGAGCACGAAATCCACACGAGGCTCCGGGCGCACCGGGCCGGGCGCACGAGCCTGCTGATCTCACACCGGCTCGGCGCGATCCGGGAGGCGGACCTGCTCGTCGTGCTCGACGAGGGGCGGGTGGCCGAGCGCGGCACGCACGAGGAGCTCATGCGGCTCGGCGGCCTCTACCACCGGCTGTTCCTCCTGCAGGCACAGGGTTACCAGGAGCAGACCGTGGAATCCCTTCCGGGCGGATGGCCGGGACCGTGAGATCCGGTCGCGACGGTCAGCGGCGGCTCGGGCGCCGGGGGCGAGGGCAGGCCGTCTTCCTGGGCCGCCACCCGATGGCGGGCCCGGCCAGCCGAGGGTCGCGGTTGAGCATGAGATGGTGCAGCTCGGTGAGCTCGGGCCCCGGTTCGATGCCGAGGTGCAGATTCAGCGCCTCCCGCGCCTCGCCGTAGACGGTCAGCGCCCCCGCCACGTCTCCCGTCCGGTAGAGGGCGACCATGAGATGGCCCCAGAGCCGCTCACGTGTGGGACGCAGCGCCAGAGTCTCCCGTAGCCCGCCGATGACCTCGGCGTGTCGCCCGAGAGCCAGTCTCGCCCGCGCCGCCTCCTCAACCGCCAGGAATCGCTGTTCCTCAAGTGCGTCGAGCTGGGCCGCGACTCCCACCGTGCGGGGAACGTCCTCGGCCGCGCCGCCCCGCCACAGCCCGAGCGCCGCGGTGAAGTGACGCAGCCCTTCCGTGTGGTCGCTCCTCGCCATCGCCTCCCGTCCGTGGCGCAGCGACTCACGGAACTCCAGCACGTCGAGCTCTTCGTCGCAGACCCTGAGCGAGTAGCCCGGCGGCCGGGCCCGCAGACGGTGGTCGTCCAGCCGCCTGCGCAGCAGGTTGACGTAGCTGCGGACGTTGGCGAGCGCCGACTTCGGCGGCCGATCCTCCCACAGCGCGGCGAAGAGCCGCTCGATGGAGACGGGTCTGTTCGGTTCGAGCAGCAGGCAGGTGAGGAGGAGACGCTGTTTGGCCGCACCGAGGTGGACGGGTTCTCCGCCCTGCCACACCTGAACCGGACCGAGAATGCCGAACCTGAGGCGCATCCACCCCTCCCCGACTTCGCTCCCAAGCTGTGGGAGCGCTCCCAGGGGACGGTATGCGCCTGTCGATCAGGTGTCAACGATGTTCTGTATTCGTTTACAGGAAATGACGGACACCCGGAAACGGTCAGCCGTTTGGTCGTCGCGACGCCTGCGGCCTGCGTTGACGCAGGACGCTGACGTGCGGCGACGCGTGGGTGTCACGGCCCGCACACCGTCCGTGCGCCCCGGCTGCGATTAGAAGCCGATGTACACCAAATGAAAGCTTCACCTGCCCGGTTCACCCGTCGGCGGGCCACCCGGTCCGGGCTTCGGCTCCGTCGCGGCGGCGGGACGAGGCCGGAGATCGCGTCGCACCGACCGGGCGGGATCGCTGCGGCAGGAGTGACCCGTGAAGCGCCGGCGGGTCTATGATGTCGGAAAATAAAGCGCCTCCGGTGTCCCGGCGGCCGCTTAAAGCATGCACACCGGAGGTGGCGATGCTGTCGACCTGGGCCCTGGAGACGTTCGGCCCGCGTGCCGAGCAGATCCGCCACGGAGTGGCCGAGGCGCTGGCGCTCGCGCTGGAGAACGCCCAGGACGCCCAGAAGACGGCACGGACCGACCACCTCCACCCGTTCGGCTTCACGCTGATGTCGCGCAAGTTCGAGGCGCTCGCCCGCACGTTCGCCGACATGGCCGACGTGGAGATCATCAAGCCGCCCGGCTCGCAGCACGAGCTCGTCGTGCTCGGCGGCAACCTGCTGTTCCCCTTCCGCTACGCCAAGGACCGCTCGGTGAGCGTGGTCAACGCCCGGATCGGTGACGGCAGGCCGTCCGGGCTGGTCCAGGCGTTGTTCACCCGGTTCGGCCCGCAGCCGTGGGCCGAGCAGCTCTCGCTCGGCGGCGTCGAGGCCGCCCTGCCGGAGCCCGCGACTCCGGCCGCCCGTGCGCTCACCCGGCTGCCGGAGGACACCCGCCTGGTCCTCATCGCGTACGCCTGCAACGCGCGGGCCGGTCTCCTGGACGTGTGGTGGGGCGAGGCCGAACTGCTGGACCGCACCGGCAGCCTGCACTGGCACCACTGCGAGGAGATCCCGCTCGCCGGGGCCCTGCCCGCCGGGCTGCCCCTAGTGGCCCCGGCCGGGCAGGAGGCCCCGTTCGCCGGGGGCGCGATGCCGGCTCCGGAGCTGAACCCCCGGACACGCCACGAGCGCGCGACGGCCCTGCCCACGACCGGCGAGGCGCCGTACGCACCGGACGCCGCGGTTCATGAAGGACGGTAGGCGGCTCCGCCCGGCCGGGGATGGAGGCATCCCACCCGGACCGAGCCCGCAGGCCGTGGCGGACGCCTTCGACGGCACGCGGCTCACGCAGGCGCGGCGGCTGGCCGCGCTCACCAAGAAGGAGGTCGCCGAGCGCATCGGGGTGTCACCCGCGGCGGTCGGCCAGTACGAGGCCGGGGTCACCCGGCCGCGTCCCGACCTGGTCCCGCTCCTCTCCGAGGTGCTCGCCGTCCCGGCGGCCTTCTTCCTGCCCGGCCGCCCGCACGGCAAGCTGGACGGCTCGATGGCGCACTTCCGCAGCCTGCGCTCCACCCGGGCCTATCAACGGGCCAAGGCGGCGGCCTTCGTCGAGCAGGTCTGGGAGCTGACGTACGCGCTGGAGAAGCGGGTGCGGCTCCCGCACGCCGACCTGCCGGGGTTCGCCGGTGGCGAGGTCGACTCGGGCAGCGCGCTGCCGCGTGACCCGGCGGGCGCTGCCCGTGCGCTGCGCGCGCACTGGGGGCTCGGCACCGGGCCGATCAGCCATCTGGTGCGGCACATGGAGTCCCGTGGGATCGTCGTCGTCTTCCCCGAGGCCGACGAGGACTCGGTGACGGTGGACGCGTTCTCCACCTCCAGCCTGCCGCGGCCCATCGTCGTGCTGACACCCAACCGGTTCGACGACGTCTACCGGCACCGGTTCACCGCCGCCCACGAGCTGGGACACCTGGTGTTGCACGGGGACGCCGCGGCCGGGGACAGCCAGCAGGAGCGCGAGGCGGACTCGTTCGCCGCGGAGTTCCTCACCCCGCGCGAGAGCATCCTGCCGAGGCTGCCCGCCCGGGCCGACCTGCGGCGGCTCGCGGAGCTGCGCCGCGTCTGGGGCGTGTCGGTCGACTCGCTGCTGTACCGGTGCCGCGAGGTGGGACTGTTGTCCGACTCCGCGGCCGGGCGCGCCTACCAGCGGCTCGCCGCGCTGCGCGACCAGCCGGGCTTCGCCACCGAGCCGGTGTCGGGCTACCCCGGCGAGCAGCCCGTCCTGCTCAGCCGGGCGTTCGAGATGGCGGCGGCCGAGACCGGGCTCACCGTGCCCGCGCTCGCCCGGGAGCTCGCCTGGCCGATTCCGAGGGTGCGGGAGCTGATCGGCCTGCCCGCCCACCGCCCGGAGCTGAGACTCGTCCCCTGAGCGGCGTCTGAATCAGACGAGCGGGGCGGGGTCCCCGGGGGTGAGCAGGCGCCGGGTGGTCTCCAGGCCCCACGCGTCGAGGCCGTACAGGCGGTCGCTGGAGGCGCGCAGGCCGCCGTAGCGCTCCACTGTGCGCGCCCAGTCCTCCCGGCGCTCGACCTCCGGGCGGAGCATCAGGCAGTCGGGGTCGTTGATCCAGAACCTGCCGTGCTGCCAGGCGCGGGCGACGGTGTTCCTGGTCGCGTTGGCCTGGCTGGGCTCGGTCGGATGACCTGTGGGGCTCTGCCAGTAGGCGGCGATGTCGGGGCCGACCCGCATGGCGTCGACCATGCCGACCGAGGGCAGGATCGGGGCGCCGCAGCCCAGCAGGTACGCCTCCGGCCCGATCGCCTCACGGATGAGCCGCAGGCCGCGCCGGTAGGCCTCCACGCCCGTCACGTCCTCGTGGCGGCGGCCCTCCAGCGCCCCGGCGTACACGAAGTCGATTTTGACGTAGTCGACGCCCCAGCCGCGCATGGTGCGCAGCACGTCCGTCAGGTATTCGGCCGCGCCGGGGTGCGTGAGGTCGAGCGCGGCGCAGGAGTCGCCGAGGACGTCTCCCGCGACGACGGGTTCTCCGCTCTGCGGATCGGTGACCAGCCATTCGGGGTGGGCCGAGAACAACCCGCTCTCGCGCGCCACGATCATGGGGGCGATCCAGATGCCGGCCCGCCGTCCGTGATCGCGGATGCGGCGCAGCAGACCGGGCAGGTCGTCGAACCGGCCCGAGGAGAGCAGCCAGTCGCCCGGCGCCGCCTGGTAGCCGTCGTCGATCTGCACCACGTCCACGGGGAGCGCCAGGTCGTCCATGGCCGCGAGGTTCTCTTCGACGTCCCGCTGCGTGACGCCGGAGAAGTACTGGTACCAGGAGCACCAGACCGTGGGCGACGGGCGCGGCCGCACACCGCCGGCCTGCTCGGCGAAGGCGTCGCCCCAGCGGGCCAGCGCCGCCTCCAGGCCGCCGTCGGCCGTCGTGTGGCGCACGGGGGCGTCCGCGGCGATCACGACCTGCCGGCCGTACGGCCGTGCCTCGACGACCGGGACGCGAGCGGCGGCGCTCTCGGCCCCGAACACGTGGACCGGCCCGCCGTCTCCGGGATCGACCGCCAGCAGCCCCTCGCCCCGGAACACGCCCTCGTCGGGGGCCGAGCAGTAGTGGCAGTCGATGACGAGCGAGTTCGGCAGCGTCACCCGGTACGGCGTCTCGGCCAGCGGGAGGGGGGCCGTCAGACTCCAGGACTGCCAGCCCTCGGCGTACACGCGGGCCCTCGCCGGGTCCACGTCCAGTGTGGTGATGTCCTCGGTCGCGATTCTCATCACGACCAGTCCAGCCATGAACCGGTTAAGGGTCAAGATCTGTCTCACCGCGTGGACGGGCCGCCCAGGCCTCAGGCGGCGACGGCGCTCTCCACGATCTGATCTTTCAATGGAGCCAGGGCGCCGGCGATGGATCCGATCGTCTCGGCGTCGACGCCGCACGTCTCGAGCGCCCCGGCCAGATGGAGGACCACCTGGCCGAACTCCTCCGCGGTGATGCCGAGCCCGGCGTGCGCCTCGCCCATCGACTTGCCCCGATACTCCTGCGGGCCGCCGAGCGCCGCGGCGACGAAGCTGCGCTGGTGCGCCTTGAGCTTGGCCATGTCCGCGTCCGCGAAGTAGCCGCGAAGCATCGGGTCGGCGACGACCCGCGCGTAGAACACGTCGACCACGGCCGCGACCGCGTCCGAACCGCCGATCCGATCGAAAATGGACCCCATACGCTTTCCTCCCGCACCTGCGTGACCTCGTGCCCATGACGATCGCCACGGATCGTTACGGACCGATGACGGGACGGAAATACCTACGTAGCAGGGCGCTCACCCTGTCGATACGACCGAAAAGGCCACTCGCGGGTGCCGGTTCGAATGCGACTCGGGGGCGAGCGGCAGGCGGCGTTCACCGATCGAGGGCCGGTCCCGGAGAGGGGGTTCGCCCCCGCCCTGACGAGCCCGGCCCTCATGCCGTCACGGTTCGAGGCTGTCCGGGATGGAGTCGGAGCGGCCCTTCGGGCGCTCGGTGTGGCCGTGGGCGTCGTAGATCTTCACCCAGCGGATGCCGGGAAGCCGCTTGAGCGTGGGCATGATCTCGTCGGCGACGGTGAACGCCGACCCCCCGCTCGTGACGGAACCGGTGAGCCGCACGTGGGCGACTCCGTCCCGGACGACGACCGAACGGACGCCCGTGGCTCCCGACGCGACGAAACGCAGACCCTTGGCGTACTCGGCCTGCGTCGGCCCGGCGAACAGCCGCTGGAGCGCGCCGCGCGCGGTGGACGGCGGCGTCACCGGCCGCGACACCGCCACCGTGTACGGCCGCCGGCCCGCGGCGTACGCCCGGGAGTCGAGGAAGTACGTCCTCACCGGCACGGTCCGGTAGGGCGTCTTGACGTCCACGACCACCCGGCTCGGGCGGGTGAGGGTGTAGACGCGGTAGGACGACTTCCGAGCCAGGCCGACGCCGAACGTGAGCTCCGCCTCGAAGTCGCCCGCGTTGACGACCTGGATCACGCCGGGCAGCGCGAAGGTCTCGCGAGCGGGCCCATAGGTGGGGCGCCCGTTCCCGTCGTGGCCGGCCGCGCCGCCGAAGCGGAGCCCGAGGATCGCGTCACCGGCCACCGGGACCGTGCGGCCCGAGCCGTCGGCGATCAGCCGGGACACGTAGTGGGCGCTCCGCCGCGCCGGGAGCGGCCCGCTGAACTCGAAGACGACCCGGTCCAGTCCGGGGTGATGCGAGGCGCGTACGTCGACCAGGGTCGCCACGCGGGGAGCCGCATGAGCGGCGGCGGCCGGACGGACGGACGTGGCGGCGGTCGGGGTGGCCGGGACCGCCAGCAGGGTGGTCGCGCTCACCAGCGGCACGGCCAATGCCGCGAGCGAGCGCTTGGGGGGCAGAAACATGAGGGCTCCTCTGCCGGGTTCCTTTCGCGAGTTGGGGGACCCGCGAGCGGGCGCCGGACCCGTTTCCGGCACCGGCGCCCAATTGAAGTATCCCCAGGTGGACACGGATCGGGGACGGGCCTTTCGGCCCGACTTACCTTCCCCGTTGACGGCGACGTGGGCCGTATGTAACATCTGGGCAACCTGATGTAAAAAATTTGCAGTTCTAAATCGAGACTTTGCGGTTCTCCGCAAGTTCCGGCAGGAAGCACTGCGTCCGTGCGCCCCGCCACCGTCACCTTTCGTGTGTGAAAGGACCTGAGGTGATGTCGGCCACGGCAGTGGGCAACCGGTCGCCGCCGCGACCTCGTACGCCCTCGGTCTCCAAATCCCCCCACGACCGCGGATCGGATGGCCCGCGGTCGGTTCCTGCCGGACAGAGGAACGCCAATGTCGAAAACGCACGTCCCCTTATCACGCCTGATCGCTGTGCTGGTCGCGGCCTGTCTGCTCGCCGTGGCCGCGCCCCTCTCCCCCGCCTCGGCCGCCGGCGGCCCCAACCTCGCCGCCGGCAAGACCATGAAGGAAAGCGCCCACGCCGACGTGTACGGCGCGGGCAACGCCAACGACGGCAACCAGGCGACCTACTGGGAGAGCGCCAACAACGCCTTCCCGCAGTGGCTCCAGGTGGACCTCGGCTCGGCCGTCAGCATCGACCAGCTGGTGTTGAAGCTCCCCAACCTGTCGGCCTGGCAGACCCGCACGCAGACGCTGTCGGTGCTGACCGGCACCACCGACAACCCGACCACCACGACGGTCCCCTCCGCCGGCTACACCTTCAACCCGGCCGGCGGCAACACCGTCACCATCAACTTCACCGCCACCACCGCGCGGTACGTACGGCTGAACATCACCGCCAACACCGGCTGGCCCGCGGCGCAGATCTCCGAGTTCGAGGTCTACGGCCCGAGCAACCCCGGCGGTGACGATCAGAAGCCGACCGCTCCGGGCAACCTGGCCTACACCCAGCCCGCCTCCGGGCAGATCCGGCTCACCTGGAACGCCTCCACCGACAACGTGGGGGTGACCGGGTACACCGTCTACGCCAACGGCACGCAGCGCGGCACGGTGGCCGGCAACGTGCTCACCTACACCGACAACCAGCCCGACACCGCCACGGTGTCCTACTACGTGACCGCCAAGGACGCCGCCGGCAACGAGTCCGGTCCGTCCAACACCGTGACCCGCACCGGGACCGGCGGGCCGGGCGGCACCAACCTGGCACTCGGCAAGCCGATCACGGCCAACGGCTCTGTGTTCACCTTCGTGGCCACCAACGCCAACGACAACAACACCGCCACCTATTGGGAGGGCGCGAGCGGCAGCTACCCCAACACCCTCACCGTGGCGCTCGGCGCCAACGCCGACATCTCCCAGGTGAACGTCAAGCTCAACCCCGACAGCTCCTGGGGACCGCGCACGCAGACCATCCAGGTGCTGGGCCGTGAGCAGAGCGCGGCCGGGTTCACCAACCTGACCAGCGCGACCCAGTACTCCTTCAGTCCGGCCACCGGCAACTCGGTGTCCATCCCGGTGAGCGGCCGGGTCGCGGACGTGCAGCTGAGGTTCACCGGCAACTCCGGCGCCCCGGCGGGCCAGGCGGCCGAGTTCCAGGTTGTCGGCGTCCCCGCCCCCAACCCCGACCTGACCATCAGCGCCCTCAGCGCGTCCCCGGCCTCCCCGGTGGAGACCGATCCGGTCACGCTGACCGCGACCGTCAAGAACATCGGCAACGCCGCCTCCGGCGCGACGAACGTGAACTTCTACTTCGGCACCACCAAGGTCGGCACGGCGAACGTCGGCGCGCTCGCAGCCGGGGCCAGCGCGAACGTCTCCGCCAACATCGGTCCCCGCGACGCGGGCACCTTCCAGCTCACCGCCAAGGTGGACGAGGGCAAGTCGGTCATCGAGCAGAACGAGGACAACAACAGCTTCACCACCGCGTCCCCACTCACCATTCGCCCGGTGGACACCTCCGACCTGGTTCCCGGCACCACCTGGTCACCCGGCAACCCGGGAGGAGGCAGCACGGTGACGTTCACCGTGGCGATCAAGAACCAGGGCACGGTCGCGTCGGCGGGCGGCGCCCACGGGATCACGCTGACGATCGTCAACGACGCCGGGACCGTGGTGAAGACGCTGACCGGCTCCTACAGCGGCGCGATCGCGGCCGGCGCCACGACGAGCCCGGTGAACCTGGGCACGTGGACGGCGGTCAACGGCAGATACACGGTGAAGACGGTGCTCGCCGCCGACGCGAACGAGTTGCCGGTCAAGCAGGCCAACAACACCTCCAGCCTGCCGTTCTTCGCCGGCCGCGGCGCGAACATGCCGTACGACATGTACGAGGCCGAGGACGGCGTGACCGGCGGCGGGGCGACGGTCGTCGGTCCCAACCGGACCATCGGCGACCTGGCCGGCGAGGCGTCCGGCCGCAGGGCCGTGCGGCTCACCACGACGGGCAGCTACGTCGAGTGGACGACCAGGGCAAGCACCAACACCCTGGTCACCCGCTTCTCGATCCCGGACGCGCCGGGCGGTGGCGGCACCGACGCCACGCTGAACGTCTACGTCAACGGCAGCTTCCTCAAGGCCGTCAACCTGACCTCGAAGTACGCCTGGTTGTACGGCGCCGAGGCGAGCCCCGGCAACTCGCCGGGCGCGGGCGGCCCGCGGCACATCTACGACGAGGCCAACGTCATGCTCGGGACGACCGTCCCGGCGGGCAGCAAGATCCGGCTGCAGAAGGACGCGGCCAACACCTCGGCGTACGCGATCGACTTCGTCAACCTGGAGCAGGTGTCGGCGATCCCGAACCCCGACCCCGCGGCGTACGCCGTGCCCGCCGGGTTCACCCACCAGGACGTGCAGAGCGCGCTCGACAAGGTGCGGATGGACACCACGGGCAAGCTCGTGGGCGTCTACCTGCCGCCGGGCGACTACCAGACGTCGAGCAAGTTCCAGGTGTACGGCAAGGCGGTCAAGGTGGCCGGCGCCGGGCCGTGGTTCACCCGGTTCCACGCCCCGTCGACGCAGGAGAACACCGACGTCGGCTTCCGGGCGGAGTCGTCGGCCAACGGCTCGGTGTTCTCCGGGTTCGCCTACTTCGGCAACTACACCACCCGAATCGACGGGCCGGGCAAGGTGTTCGACTGGCAGAACGTCGCGAACATGACGATCGACAACATCTGGGTCGAGCACCAGGTCTGCATGTACTGGGGCGCGAACACCGACAACATCACGATCAAGAACTCGCGGATCCGCGACACCTTCGCCGACGGCGTCAACATGACCAACGGCAGCACGGACAACCTGGTCTCGAACATCGAGGCGAGGACGACCGGCGACGACAGCTTCGCGCTGTTCTCGGCGATCGACGCGGGAGGCGCCGACGAGAAGAACAACGTCTACGAGAACCTGACCGCGATCCTGCCGTGGCGCGCGGCCGGGATCGCCGTCTACGGCGGGTACGCGAACACGTTCAGGAACATCTACATCGCGGACACGCTGACCTACTCCGGCATCACGATCAGCTCGCTCGACTTCGGCTACCCGATGAACGGCTTCGGCGCGAGCCCGCCCACCGTGTTCGACAACATCTCGATCGTCCGCGCGGGCGGCCACTTCTGGGGCCAGCAGACCTTCCCGGCGATCTGGCTGTTCTCCGCCTCGAAGGTGTTCCAGGGCATCCGGGTCAGCAACGTGGACATCGTCGACCCGACGTACTCGGGGATCATGTTCCAGACGCAGTACCTCGGCGGCCAGCCGGTCAACCCGATCAAGGACACCGTCTTCACCAACGTCTCGATCTCCGGAGCGCGCAAGAGCGGCGACGCGTTCGACGCGAAGTCGGGCTTCGGCCTGTGGGCGAACGAGATGCCGGAGCCGGGCCAGGGCCCGGCGGTCGGGTCGGTGACATTCAAGAACCTGAGGCTCAGCGACAACTACCAGGACGTCAGGAACACGACGTCCACCTTCACCATCGACATCACCCCCTGATCACATGAGAAACGCCGCCGGAGAGGCTCCTCTCCGGCGGCGCATGCTTGCCGGGAACGCTTCTCAGGGACGTGTCACGAACAGCGGGTGCCGTTCAGGGTGAAGCCGGTCGGGTTGCCGTTCGAGCCGCTCCAGGTGCCCTGGAAGCCGAACGAGACGTTGCCGCCCGCCGGGATCGAGCCGTTGTACGACAGGTTCCTCGCGGTCACCGACGACCCGTTCTGGGTGACGTCGGCGCCCCAGTAGCCGGTGATCCTCTGCCCGTTCGGGAAGGAGAAGCCGACATTCCAGCCGTTCACCGCGCTGGAGGAGGTGTTGGTGACGGTCACGTTGCCGGTGAACCCGCCCTGCCACTCGTTCTTGCTGTAGCTCACCCGGCAGGCGCCGCTGCCGTTGCCTCCGGTCGGCGAGACGGCGGGGGACGGCGAGGGGTTCTGGACCACGCCGCCGATGCTGTAGGAGAAGTTGTTCACCGCGAGACCGGCGCCGCCCACCCAGGGCTCGAATCCGGCCTGGACGCTGGTGAGGTACCACGACCGCTGGCCGTAACCCCTGTTCACCATGTCGTCGTAGAAGGTCCGCACGGCGAAGTTGATGGAGTTCGTCGGGGAGGTGCGGACGTAGGAGACGACGTTCCAGCCGGTGTTGCCGTACCAGACGTCCCATGTCCCGCCGGCGAGGTTGACGGTGCCGACCTTCGAGCCGACGGGCTGGACCGAGCCGGTGTGGTTCAGCCAGACCATGAGCTCGGCGCCGGTGTTCTGGCCGTCGCGGCGCGGCGTGGGGTCGAACCAGATGTCGTACGCGGCGTCGTAGACCCCCGAGCCCGGGTAGCTCATGCTGACGCTGGTCTGGACCGTGTTGAACTGGCTGTTGCCGACCGCGAGGGGCAGGCCGCTGCCGCTGGAGCAGTTGTTGTAGTGGCAGCCGGCGTAGACCGCGGGATAGGACGCGGGCGCGCCGTTCTGCGCCTTGTTGTGCCCCGCCTGCGTCACCGTGAAGCCGGTGTTGGTGACGTTGATGCACTGCTGGGCGTCGCTGCCCCAGACGTTGTTGATGACGACGTACTTGCCGCCCTGGATCGTGGTCGATCCGTACTTCTCGCAGATCGTGGTGTCCGCGTGCGCCGCCTGACCGACGACGAGCGACGCGGCGACGGAGCCGAGCATGGCGAGGCCCGCCGTGATCATTCGCATCCTCATGTTCCGGACCATAGACATCGGGCCAAGACGGGCGACATGGGACGTTTTGATCGACATCGTGGACGAAATCCCGACCAGCGACAACGCCCTTACCGTGAGTGAAACTTTCACTTACACGTCCTGTCCGGCTGCCGGACGCCCGGCGTACGCCGTCACCCGCTGGGGAGGATGGCCGCAGGAGGTGAGGCGATGGCCGTCACGGTGCGTCGTGTGTACGAGGACCCCGCGCCCGGGGACGGGACGCGGGTGCTGGTCGACCGGGTGTGGCCGCGCGGCCTCACCAAGGAGGCCGCTCATCTGGACGAATGGGTCAAGGACGTGGCGCCGTCCGGCGAGCTGCGCTCCTGGTACGGCCACGTCCCGGAGAGGTTCGCCGAGTTCCGCAGCCGCTACCTGGCCGAGCTCGGCGACCCCGAGCGGCGCGCCGCCCTCGACCGGCTGCGCCGGCTCATGGAGAACGGGCCGCTGACCCTGCTCACCGCGACCAGGGACGCCGAGCACAGCCAGGCCGCCGTCCTCGCCGAGGTCCTGTCCGGCTGACCCGCCCCTTGCAGTGATCCGCAAGTTGACTCCCATTCCGGCCGGAGATCATGAGCGCTCTCCGATCACAGAAGGGGTGTCATGTGAGACGTTCAGGGTTTCTCCGCAGGCTCGGAACGGCCGGTGTGCTGCTGGCGGGGCTGCTGCTCGCCGTGCCCGCGCAGTAGGCGACCGCGGCGCGGAACACCGCCGCGACGGCGAATTCAGAGGTGATCGCCTGGGATATGCAGGTCACCCCGTCCTCCTACACTGGCCCGTGCACCGACCCGGCCAGCCCGCCGAGTTCCAGCTGACCGCGAGGCTCAGGGTGGCCGACGGCCCTGCCACCATCGGCTACCGCTGGTGGCGCAGGAGCAACCAGACCCGCAACCAGTGGGTGTCCTTCGGTGACGGGAGCGCCACCTTCAGCTCGACCGGGGCGCAGCAGCAGACCATCACCGCCCGGTACAGGACGAACGTGTCGGAGAGCGGTGGTTACTTCAGAGTGGAGATCTTGTCGCCCTATCAGGGTTCCAGTCAGATCGCCTACCTCGTGACCTGTAGCACCAAGAACGACGACCTGTGACGGCTCCGGAGGGCGGCACCCGAGCCGGGGGCCGCCCTCCACCCGCGGGCTCGCTCAGTGGGTCGCGCGGGTCCGGTGGCCGCCGGTGAGGTGGAGCCGGACCATCGCGGGAAGGCGGTGCAGGCCGAGCGTGGTGCGCAGGTTCGGGACGGCCTCGTCGTGCAAGCGCGTGACCAGCGCCCCGAGGTCGGCCGGTTCCGCGGCGGACACACCCAGGTCGAGGCGCGGGTGCTCGGACGGGCCGCGCAGCACGGCGTGCGCCCTGCGCACGTCCGGATAGGCACTGACCTGCTCGGCGAGGGCCTCGCTCGCGGGATGCGCGTCGACCTCGGTGACCCCCGCGGTGCCCGACTCGAGGCGCAGTCTGTGCAGCCGGTCGACCCGCAGCAGCGCCAGCAGCCAGGCCAGTCCGATGAGCGCGAGCACGACGCCCACGGCGGCCAGGACCGGCCAGAACCACGGCGTCGTCGCGGCGAAGCTCCTGGTCCCGGCGTCCAGCACGGGGCGCCGCGCGGCGGCGCCGCCGAAGGCGCCGAGCGCCCGCGCGAGTGCGAGGCCGCCCGCGACCAGCGGCACCAGCCCGCACAGGGCGAGCCCGATGCGGTTGCCCTTGCCCGATCTCGTCCTCACAGCCGATCTCCTCCAGCGCTTGTCCGCCGGCGTGCGCAGCGGGCCTATATGCCACACGGCCTCGCGGGTCAGGACGGACCGTGGACCCGGACGTGCAGCGCGACGGGGTGGGCGGGGGCGAGCCGGGCCAGTTCGTCGCCGACGGCCGCCCGTACGCGCTCCCCGATCGCCGCCGTGTCGCGCAGGTCGGTCCGGACCGACACGTCCGCGTGCCAGCCGCGCATCCGCGCCCCGGCAGCGCGCACCCCGTCCACCGCGTTCGCCCTGGCTCTCAGTGCCCGTGCCAGCGTGCGGCGCGGCAGGCCGACCATCAGGTCGGGGTCCCCGGTGCGCAGCGCGACCATCCGCCCCCGTCCGGGAACCGCCGCGATCAAGATCAGCACCAGGCCGATCAGGACCAGCGCGGCCGCCACCGCGAGAGCCCGGTCGTCGTTCCAGGCCGTGGTGCTCGCCCAGCGCGCCCACTGCTCGTACGGCACGATCCCGATGGGACGCCCCAGCAGCGCGGCGACCACATGGGCGGCGGTCAGCCCGCCGATCGCCAGCAGCGCGAGCGCGGCGACCGCGGCGGGCAGCCCCCGGCTGGGCCGGAAGGCCCGGGTGGCTCTCGCACCCTCGAATCCCCGTGTCGGGACGAAGAGCGGAAGCCTCTCAGACGGGCCTCGTCCTTCGGTCATGCCCCCTCCTCGGCCCGGGCCCCTGCTCGGGCACCAGCTCCACGACCTCGATGTCCACGTTCTCCACGGCGATGCCGGTGAGCTCCCGCAGCCGCCGCCGCACGTGTTCGCGAATCTCGGCGGCCAGCCGCGGCACCGGCGCCGGGTAGCGCACGGCCAGGTCGCAGTGGACCGCCGCGACCGCCCCGCTCACCGACGCCGACACGTGGGGCCGGCCGGTCACGTGGTCGTCCTCGCTCGCCAGCCTCTCAGCGATCTTCGTGAAGGCGCGATCCGAAATCGTCGTCGTCCCGCGCGCCGCCGGCTCGCTCACTGCCGCCTCGGGTGCATCTGCGGCATGTGTACGCCGCCTTCGAGCACCATGCCGACGAAGAACCCGACGATCCCGAGGACCAGGACGATGAGGAACGCGCTGAGGCCGCCGAAGGCCCCGACGACCCCCAGCACGACGCCGAACAGCAGTCCGACGAGGGCCCAGACCGGATACCCTTGCATGATCAACCATCCCTTCCACTGTCGTCAGTGACCACGTCGGCGATCGTCACGTCCACCCTGCGGCCGCCCGCGAGGCCGCCGATCGCGTCGCGGACCAGGTCGGCCACCTCCGGCAACGGCCTGCCGTACCGGGCGACGACGTCGACCTCGATCGCGTCGTCCCGTATGGCCACGCCCGGGACCTGACCACCGGGCAGGTAGGTCGCGACCACCCCGAACGGCCCCCGGGACAGGCCGGCGACGTCGGGGCACGACAACACGCGGTCGGCGAGCCGCCGGGCGGACACCTCGCGTTCCTCGCCCTCCGGCTCCACGTCCGCCCTCTCGGGAACGGTGTTCACTGGACTCGCGGCTCCCCTTCGGCGGGCTGCTGCGCCCCCTCCTGCCTCGGCAGGTGGACGTCGTCGACCGCGATGTTCACCTCGGTGACCTCCAGCCCGCACATGCGCTCCACCGCGCGGATCACGTGGCCCCGCACCGCCTGCGCGAGGTCGGGGATCGCGACGCCGTACTCGACGATGAGGTGGATGTCCACGGCGGCCTGCCGCTCGCCGACCTCCACCGCCATGCCCCGGGTGACACCGTCCTCGCCACCGAACGCGCCCCTGATCGCGCCGAACGCGCGGGCCGTGCCGGTGCCGAAATCGTGGACCCCGTCGATCTCGCGGGCCGCCATGCCTGCGATCTTGGCGACCACGCCGTCGGCGATCGTGGTGCGGCCCCGCTCGGTCACCAGGCCGGAGCCGCCCTGCACCCCGAAAGACCGTCCGGACGCCTGCTCGACGGTCGCGGTCGACGTTTTGGTTTCGGTCATGTGACTCCCCCGCTTCGTACGCGCGGTTCGTGCCGCTTCCCGCCGATACATGCCCGTGATACCCAATTCGCGCACAGTAACCAGACCAGGCAGGGCGAGGTTGGGTCAGCGGAAACCCTCGAACCTCCCAAGAGGGCTGAGCCTCGGCACGACAGAGGCCGACGGCCCTAACGCGGAGATCAAGCCCAACCAAAACTGCCCGGTATGTCCGAGATCGAGTTTTTCTGTGTCTGTCTAGGGCATTCATACCGTTCAGTCGGGTCGCAGCGCCGCGCGGCGAGCCGGGAGATCGTCCGGGGGCCGGCGCTTCGGGGGCGGGCCAGTAGGAGGCGCGATCATGAAAGACGGACTGAAAGTGGCTCTGGCGGTCATCGCGGGCTACTACCTCGGCCGGCACCAGAAGCTCCGTTTCGCGCTGATGCTGGCGCTGGCCATCCTCGCCGCCCGCCTGAAGGGTGAGGGAGCGGCGGGCGCCCTGCTGGAGCAGGTTCCCAAGATCCTTGGTGGAGCCGCCCCCGACGTCGGCAAGATCACCGAGCGCGTGCGCGGCGATCTGCTGGACATCGGCAAGGCGGCGGCCATGCGCGCCACCAGCAAGCAGATCGACAACCTGAGCGACAAGCTGCACGAGCGCGCCGAGGCGCTGCGGCAGCCCAAGGGCAAGGGCCGGGCCGCGGAGGAGGAAGAGGAAGAGCAGGAGCGGCCGGAGGAGAGCCGCCGCCGCGCACCCCGCCGCCGCCCGCCGCAGCGCGAATCCGAACCCGAAGAGGCCTACGACGAGGAAGACGAGTACGAGGAGGAGCCCCACGAGGAGGAGGCCGAGGAGCCCGAACCCGAGGAGCGGCGCCGGCCCCGGATCCGTCCCACCCGTCCCGTGCTGCGGAGGAGGTGAGACCGATGACCGAACAGACGCGGGAACGCGACCAGGGCACGCGGGCGCCCGACGAGGGGACGCTGCCCACCCAGCGGCTCGGGCAGGAGTTCCAGAACCTCGCCACGGCTGTCGCGGAACGCGCCCTGTCCCGGGTCGCCGACAAGATCGACGGCCTGGCCGGCCGTCTCACCGACTATGTGGAACACGGCGGCTCGGGGCTGTTCAGCGCGCTCACCGGCAAGGAGGGCGGCGGACGGAACGTGCTCGGCGGGGTGCTCGGCGGCCTCACCGGCGGCCGGGACGCCCGCACGCTGCTCAAGACGGTCGCCGACCGGCTCGGCGCGACGGGCGGGGGCGGCCTGCTCAGCGCGCTCACCGAGGACGGCGGGGGCGGTCACCCCGTACGCGCGGCCCTCATGGCGTACGGAAAAGAGAAGATCAAGGGCCTGTTCGGCGGCGGCGGCGGGGGCAAGGGCCGTAAGGGCAAGAAGCTCAAGGTCACCAACATCGTCGAGTCGCTCGACGTCGGCGCGCCCATCCGCCTGGTCTACAACCAGTGGACGCAGTTCGAGGACTGGCCGAGCTTTATGAAGAAGGTCGGGACCGTCGAGCAGAAGTCCGACGAGAAGCTCGGGTGGAAGGCCCAGGTCTTCTGGTCCCACCGCACGTGGGAGTCGACCATCATCGAGCAGGTCCCCGACAGCAGGATCGTCTGGCGCTCGCAGGGGCCGAAGGGCTTCCCGGACGGCGCGGTGACCTTCCACGAGGTCACCCCCGAAATGACCCGGGTGCTCCTCGTCGTCGAGTATCACCCGCAGGGTCTCTTCGAGCGCATCGGCAACCTCTGGCGCGCCCAGGGCCGCCGGGTCCGGCTCGAGTTCAAGCACTTCAGACGGCACGTCATGACCAACGCCTTGCTGAACCCCGACGGCATCGAGGGCTGGCGGGGCGAGATCCGCGACAGCCAGGTCGTCAAGGACCACGAGACGGCGCTGCGCGAGGAGCGCGAGCGCGAGGAGGGCCCCGAGGAGGCCGAGGAGTACGAGGAGCCCGAGGAGCCCGAGGAGCCCGAGGAGTTCGAGGAGCAGGCCGAAGAAGAGGAGCCGTACGAGGAGGAGCCGTACGAGGAAGAGGAGGAGGAAGAGCAAGAGGAAGAGGAGCCCGGGCGGGCACGCAGGCCCGCCTACGCGGGCGCCGCGACCGGCGGACAAGGCGGGTCGGCCACCCGCAGCCGCGAGGCCGAGCGCGAGCAGCGCGGCACGCGGGCACCGGACCGGCGGCGCGAAGCGGAGGCCGGGCAGGGCCGCGGCGACGAGCCCCGCAGGGGCGAGCAGACGCGCGGGAACGAGGAAGCCGAGGAGCCGGGCGGGCAGACGCGCGGGGACGAGGAAACCGAGGAAACCGGGGAGACGGGCGAGCGGCGGAAGCCGGCGCGCCGTCCGCTGATCCGGCGCCGCCGGCCCTCGCAGTAGCGGATACGAGCGGCGGCGACGGCCGATGATCGCAGACATCACACAACCGAGGAGGGGAAACGCATGACGGTAGCCGTTCCACCAGCGGGTGGCGGCGGACTGCCGGGCCGGTCATCGGGATCGGGCCTGGCCGACGTCATTGACACGATCCTGGACAAGGGCCTCGTGATCGACGCCTACGTACGGGTTTCACTGGTCGGCATCGAGATTCTCACCATCGACGTACGCGTCGTCGTCGCGAGCGTCGACACCTACCTCCGTTTCGCCGAGGCGGTGAACCGGCTGGACCTGGCATCCCAGCAGCAGGGGCTGCCCGACCTCCTGTCGAGCGCGCCCCAGAGCATCGCTCGCGGCAAGTCCAAGGGCGTGGCCCAGGGCGTGCTGGAGGCGGCCGGGGAGAAGCTGCAGGACATGTTGGCGAGCTACGCGGAGGAGGAACCCGCCCCGCGTACCCGCCGTCGTCGACGGGAGGATGACTGAGATGTCGGGCTCCATCAAGCAGTCCGGGGCGGGCGACCGGGCCGAAGCCGCCCGGCCCGACACCGCGTGCTACGTCTACGGCATCCTTCCCGAGGACGTGGAGATCAGCGAGGACGCCGTCGGCGTGGGCGAGCCCCCCGGCCGGGTCACGATCATCCGCCACGGCGAGATCGCCGCCCTGGTGAGCGACGTGGACGTGGACCGTCCCCTCGGCCGCGCACAGGACCTGGTGGCCCATGAGCAGCTGCTCGACGAGGCCGCGGCCGAGGTCCCCGTGCTCCCCCTGCGGTTCGGCGCGGTGATGACCACGCCCGAGGCGGTCGTGGAGGAACTGCTCGCCCCGCACCACGACTCGTTCGCGGCCGCCCTCAAGCAGATCGAGGGGCGCGCCCAGTTCGTCCTCAAGGCGCGGTACGCCGAGCAGCCGGTGCTGGTCGAGGTGCTGACGGAGAACGCCGAGGCCAGACAGTTGCGCGATCGGATCAGGCAGTTGCCGGAAGAGGTGACCCGCAACGAACGGATCCGGCTCGGCGAGCTGATCACGCAGATCATCGCCGCGAAGCGGGAGGCCGACACGCAGGCCGTCGTCGAACGCTTCGAGCCCTTCACCGCCGGCGTGGTCGTCCGCGACCCCAGTCACGAGCGGGACGCCGCGCACGTCGCGTTCCTCGTCGAGAACGACCGCCAGACCGACTTCGAACGCGCCGTCGGGGAGTTGCGCTCCGAGTGGGGCGACCGGGTCGAGGTCCGCCTGCTCGGGCCGATGGCGCCGTACGACTTCGTCACCACCTGACTCATGAGGGGAGGCCGCCGTGGGACTGATCAGTGCGCTGTTCACCTGGCCGCTCGCCCCGGTCCACGGCGTGATCCGGCTGGGTGAGCTGATCCAGAAGCAGGTCGAGCATGAGCTGAGGGACCCCGCCGCGGTCCGGCGGCGGCTGGAGGCCATTGAGGAGGCCCGGCGCTCGGGCCAGATCTCCGAAGAGGAGGAGGCCCAGGCCGTGGAGGAGATCCTCAGACTCATGAGCGGCCCGCGGAGGGGGTGATCGTCCATGCCTCCCCGGCGGAGAGCCCGCTATGACGAGGACGCCGCGCCGTACCGGCGGCGGGCCTCCTCCGGCGTGCCCGCCGGGGAGGACGGGCCGTACGACGAGTCCGCGGGCGACGAGGACGAGCGCGGGGCCGAGCCGCGCCGGCGCAGGGCCGCGCTGAACGCGGTGTCCGCCGGCCGGCTCGGCCTGCGTTACATCGCGGACCTGACTTCCAAGGAAACCGAGGGTGTCACGTCGGTGGAACCCGTGGAGAACGGCTGGCTGGTGGACGTCGAGGTCGTCGAGGACCGCAGGATCCCGTCCACCAGCGACATGCTGTCGATCTACGAGTGCCAGGTGGACGACGAGGGCAACCTCACGTCCTACCGGCGCACCCGGACCTACCGGCGCGGCTCGGGCGCCTACGGCGGTGGGCTATGACCGATCCCCGCTCGCGTCCCGTCCTGCGTGAGTCGTACGCACCGACGCCCGTGATGGGCCGGGAGTCGACCAACCTGGGCGACATCCTGGAGCGCGTGCTCGACCGGGGCATCGTGATCGCCGGCGACATCCGGGTGAACCTGCTGGAGATCGAACTGCTGACCATCAAGCTGCGGCTGGTCATCGCCTCGGTGGACACCGCGCGGGAGATCGGCATCGACTGGTGGGAGCGCGACCCGTGGCTCAGCGGCAAGGACCGCGAACTGGTCGAGGAGAACCGGCGGCTGCGCGAGCGCCTGAACGCGGTCGAGGAGCGCCTGCTCGCCTGGGAGGAGCGGACGGAGCTCGAAGCGGGCGGGCCTGCGGGCGAGCGTGCGGGTGAACGGGCGGGTGAACGGGCGGGTGAACGTGGTGCGGGTGAGCGGCGGGGCGACCGCCAGGCCGAGGCCCGCGACAGGCGGCTCGGCCGTCCCCCCGGATCGGAGCCGGGTTATGAGTGAGATCCACATGGACGCTCGCGGACAGGGGGTCTACCTGTACGCGGTGACGCCCGGCAGGGAGCCCCCTCGTGACCTGCGTGGCGTGCTGGACGGGGTGGTCCGGCCCGTCTCCCACGGCGGGCTCGTGGCCCATGTCAGCGACGTGCCCCTCGACCGGTTCGGGGAGGAACCGCTGCGCCGCTCGCTGGAGGACCTCGACTGGGTGGAGGGAGTCGCCCGCGCCCACCACCGGGTCGTCGAGGCGCTGGCGGCGGCCGGGCCGACGGCCCCCGTGCGCCTCGTGACCGTCTACACCGGCGAGGAGCAGGTCCGCGACCTGCTCGACCGGCGGCACGACGACTTCGCCGCGATCCTGTCGCGGGTCGCGGGGCGGCGGGAGTGGGGCGTCAAGGCGTACCTGCGCAGGCAGACGCCGCAGCCCGCACCGGTGCCTCCCGCCACGACCACAGCCACGGCCACGA
Source organism: Microbispora sp. NPDC049633 (assembly GCF_040675265.1). NCBI lineage: Bacteria > Bacillati > Actinomycetota > Actinomycetes > Streptosporangiales > Streptosporangiaceae > Microbispora > Microbispora sp. NPDC049633. The sequence goes on along the minus strand of NZ_JBFAOO010000023.1, from coordinate 9,246 downwards.
CCACGGCCACCGCCACGGCCGGCGGCGACAGCCCCGGCATGGCGTACCTGCGCCGGAAGAAGGAGAACCTGCGTGGCCGGGAGGACCTGTGGCGCGCGGCGGCCGAGCGGGCCGAGCACCTGCACGCCGAGCTGGGCCGGTTCGCGGTGGCGAGCCTCCGCCACCGCCCGCAGGACCCCCAGTTGTCCGGGCGAAGCGAGGCGATGGTGCTCAACGGCGCCTATCTGGTGGACCCTGCCCGCGAGGAGGAGTTCGCCGCCGTGCTCGACGGCTTCCGCGACCGGTTCCTGGACGTCGAACTCACCGGCCCGTGGGCGCCCTACTCCTTCACCTCGATCGACCTCGGGGCCGGCCGGGCCGGAGGTCTGCGATGACGCCCGGCGGCACCCCGGCGTACCTGCCGGAGCGGCAGAGGGAGCCCTCCCTCACCGCCGGAGGCCGCCTGCCGCCCGAGCGCGTGGCGCTCGTCGACCTGCTCGACCGGCTGCTCGCGGGCGGCGTGGTGATCACTGGTGACATCGTGCTGTCGATCGCCGACATCGACCTCGTCCGCATCTCCCTGCGGGCGCTGCTCGGCTCCGTACGCGGCACCGAGCCGTTCGACCCGCTCGGCGAGCCGGACCCGGAGAGCGGGCGATATCGGCCCCGCCAGGAGGGAGAGCGAGCATGACCGGCGCCGGTGGTGAGACCGGGAACGGAGCGTGGGACACCACGCGGGGGCCGTGGCGGGTGGGCGCGCCGACCGAGACGGACAGCGCGGACAGCGCGAGCGGGACGGACAGCGCGGGGACCGCGAGGGCGGGCCCCTGGCGGCTGAACACCGACCCGGACGCGGTGCGGCGCGATCTGAGCCGCCTGGTGCTGACGCTCGTCGAGCTGGTGCGCCAGCTCGTGGAACGGCAGGCCATCCGGCGAATGGACCAGGGCGACCTGTCGGACGAGCAGGTCGAGACGCTGGGCGTGACGCTGATGCGCCTGGAGGAGGCCATGACCGAGCTGTGCGAGCGGTTCGACGTCTCGCCGTCCGAGCTCAACCTCGACCTGGGACCCCTCGGCACGCTGCTGCCCACCGACACGCCGTGACCGGCGGCGTGTACGGCCAGGTGGCAGGGGTAGGCGGAGGAAGTCGATCGGAGCGGAGGAGTCGTCATGAGTGTCGTCGGCCGGGACGAGGTCCGTGCGCTGCTGGAGTCGCCGTCGCCCGACGCGACGCTGGTGCTGGTGGACGGACGGTGTGAGGTCGTGCCGGAGGACCGGGCCGAGGGCCTGGTGATCACCAGCCGGCGCGACCTGAAGAGCCTGGTGGGGGACGGACCGGTGGACGACCTGCGGCTCGGCGAGCTGGCGGACCGGCTCGACACGGTGGCCCGCGACCTGGGGGCGTGACAGGAGGCCCGGGCGGCCCCCGTGACACAGGGGGGAACATATGGGGGAGTTCGATGCGGCCGCTTACGGGCGGACCATCGCGGACATCTACGACGAGATGATGGGGCACCTGCCCACCGGACCGGCGGTCGAGCGGGTCTTCCGGCTGGCCCAGGGAGGGCCCGTCCTGGAGTTCGGGATCGGCACCGGCAGGCTGGCGCTCCCCCTCGCCGCCCGCGGCCTGACGGTGGCAGGTGTCGACGGGTCCCCCGACATGGTGGCGGTCCTGCGGGGCAAGACCGGCGGAGACCGCATCCCGGTGACCGTGGGCGACTTCTCCGAGGTGAACGTCGAGGGAAGGTTCGCGCTCGTCCTGCTGGCCTTCAACACCGTCTTCGCGCTGCCCTCCCAGGACGCCCAGGTGCGGTGCTTCCGCAACGCGGCCGCCCACCTGCGGCCCGGTGGACGCTTCGTGATCGAGACCTGGGTGCCGGACCCGGCGGCCTTCCGGGACCGGACGGCGCTTCGGCTGCTGTCGCTCGGCGAGGACGAGGTCGTCGTCGAGGCCGCCCGGCTGAGCCCGGCCGAGCAGTTCATGCACACCACGAAACTGCGGATGACCACGGACGGCCTGCGGCTGCTGCCGGCCGACCACCGCTACGCCTGGCCGTGCGAGCTGGATCTCATGGCCCGCCTCGCCGGGATGGAGCGGGAGCACCGCTGGGCCGACTGGTCCTGCGCTCCGTTCACCGACGACAGCCGCGCCCACGTGTCCGTCTACCGCCTGCTGGAGAGCTGATGCAGTTGCCCGCGCCCCGAGGCCCGCTGACCGAGCGGCTCTTCACGGAGCTGGCCCGGCCGCCGCACGCTTTCGCCCCACCGCCCACCGTCCCGTACGGCGGCCCGTTCGACGAGGAGGACGCCCAGCTCGCGCTGTTCGCCTCTTACGAGCTGCACTACCAGGGCTTCGACGGCGTCGACGACCGTTGGGAGTGGAATTCGTCGGTGCTGGCCCTGCGGGAGCGCCTGGAACGCTGGTTCGAGCGCTGGCTCGCCCGGCGCGTGCCCCGCCCGCCCGCTCCGCCGCCGCGGGAGGTGCCCCGCGCCCTGGCGGCGCTGGTGGCGGCCGACGACGGCCCCTCGCTGTCGGCGTTCATGCGGGCCGGAGCCGACGCGGAGCAGTTCCGCGAGTTCGTGATCCACCGCTCGATCTACCAGCTCAAGGAGGCCGACCCGCACACCTGGGGCATCCCGCGCCTGCTCGGCCGGCCGAAGGCCGCGCTCGTGGAGATCCAGTCCGACGAGTACGGCGGGGGCAGGCCGGAACGCATGCACGCCGAACTGTTCCGCGCGACCATGCGGGGGCTCGGCCTCGACGACGCCTACGGCGCCTACCTGGGCAGCGTCCCCGGCGTGACGCTGGCGATCAGCAACGTCATGTCGCTGTTCGGGCTGCACCGCCGCCACCGGGCCGCGCTCCTCGGGCACCTCGCGGCGTTCGAGATGACCTCGTCGATCCCCAACCGCCGCTACAGCCAGGGCCTGCGGCGGCTGGGCGGGGACGCCGGCGTACGCCGCTACTACGACGAGCACGTGCAGGCCGACGCCGTACACGAGCAGATCGCCACACACGACATGTGCGGCGCGTTCGCCGCCGAGCATGCCGGCCTGGCCGGGGACATCCTGTACGGCGCCGCCTGCGCGCTCACCCTCGACCGGCTCTTCGCGGAGCACCTGCTGGGCCGCTGGAGGGAGGGGCGCACCTCCCTGTGGCACGCGGACGCCGAGGTGACGACCCGATGACCACGCTCGGCCGCCGAAGCGACGACCCGGCCGACGCGCCCGCCCGCCGGAGCGACGACCCCATGAGCACACTCGGCCGCCGAAGCGACGACCCGGCCGGCGCGCCCGCCCGCGTGCCCGCACCGGGCAGCCTCGTGCCGCCGTCCGTCTCCGCCACCGCAGAACCGAGCCAGGTCACGCCGGAGATCGACTACGTACTGCCCCTGCGCTGGAACGACGACGCGGGGCTCGCGGAGCTGACCGGTTATCTGCGCGGCCTTGCCCGGCATGCTCGGATCGTGGTGATCGATGGTTCACCGTCTCCGCTGTTCGAACGGCACGCGCGTGAGTGGCGCGGCATCGCCGAGCACGTGCGGCCCGACGACGACCTGACGGTCGCGAACGGCAAGGTCGCGGGGGTGCTGAGCGGCATGCGCCGCGTCCGGAACGAGCACGTCGTCATCGCCGACGACGACGTGCGCTACGACGCGGACGCGCTCGCCCGGGTCCATGCCCTGCTCGGCCGCGCCGATCTCGTCCGCCCGCAGAACCACTTTTACCCGCTCCCCTGGCACGCCCGCTGGGACAGCGCCCGCACCCTGCTCAACCGTGGCGTCGGCGCGGACTACCCGGGGACCTTCGGCGTGCGCCGTTCGACGTTCGAGAAGATGGGCGGCTACGACGGCGACGTGCTGTTCGAGAACCTGGAGCTCATCCGCACCGTCCGCGCTTACGGCGGCCGCGAGGTCCGCCCGCTCGACCTCTACGTGCGGCGCCTGCCGCCCGACGCCCGCCGGTTCTGGTCCCAGCGGATCCGGCAGGCGTACGACGACCTCGCACAACCCGCCCGGATGACGGCCTTCCTCGCCGTCCTTCCCTGCGTGGGCGTGGCTCTGTGGCGGCGCCGGCCCGAGCTGATCGCAGCGGGTGCCGCGGCGATGGTCGGCCTGGCCGAGATCGGACGCCGCCGTGCCGGGGGCCGCCGGATCTTCCCCGCCACCTCCAGCCTGTTCGCCCCGGTCTGGGTCCTCGAACGCGCCACCTGCAGCTGGGCGGCCCTGACCGCCAGGTTCCTGCTCGGCGGCGTGCCGTACGCCGGACGCCGCCTGCGCACCGCCGCCCACTCGACCCGCCGCCTCCGCCGCCGCGCACTCACCGCCGAACCCCCGACCGCCGCGCCTTCCTGGCAAGGTCCACCAACGTCGGCCTGATCGGCTTCAAATTCCTTGGGCAGATCAACCAGGACCACAAGCACTGGGCGGGTCCACCAACGCCTTTGGCACTCCGCCCCAATCACTCAGCACCACGGGCCAATCCTCATCACTGCCTGACGACTACGAGTCTTGGGTGGGCCCCGGTCACTGCGCCGGAAGGAAGCTCCGGTCCTCGCGAAGTCCGCTCCGCTCCCTCGATTCCGGCTTCCGTCAGCTGGGCGGGTCGGGTTCGCTCGTCGCCCGGAAGCCGACCACCTTGTGGGAGCCGTCGCAGAACGGCTTGGTCGAGGACCGGCCGCAGCGGCACAGCGCGACCGTGGCCCTGCCCGGGTCGATGTGCCGCCCGTCCTGCGTCGTCAGCGTGAACGGCCCGCGCACCAGCAGCGGGCCGTCCTCGCAGGGCGTCACGGTGACCGCCGTCACCGTGGCCGGGTCCTCCGCCATGTGCTCCATGCGGAGCAGCGTGCCCGGGACGGTGACGGCGTAACACCTGGTCGGCTACGAACGGTCAGTCCCATCGCGCGCAGTGCGCGGAAGGGCTGAAGGCCCAGCATCCGGCCCGGTCCGCGGCCGGTTCCTGCGCCGCGAACACCGATCCGGCGAACGGTGCCCTGGTCGCGCCGGACGTGCCCGACGGGCCGCCGGGCACGTCCGCCTTGACGCTCGGCGGGGCGAAGGCCCATCGCGGCGTCACCGTCCCGCCCGCCTGCTCGCCGCCGGGGAGGGCGTGCGAGTGCCCCGCCGTACGGCTCCGCCAGGGCGCCAGGCTCCAGCAGTCGGCGGTGCCGTCGTCCCCGCAGCGGTGCTGCGCATGAGCGACCAGCGGCGGCAACGGCACATATCCCGGGATCACGAGGGGTGCGGCCGGCGGCTGTGCGGCCGCCGGAGGCGCCGCCACGGCACGGCCGGTGAGCGACGGCACGGGGATCACCCACGTCGAATCGTCCGGAGGCGCCGGCGCGGCCGTGACATCCGTCGTCGGCGTAACGGCCGGGAAGGCCGTCCGCGCCGATGTCGCGGTGCCGGGCGCCGCACCCGACGCCGTGGGAACGGCGGGCGGAGTGGTGGGCCGGTTGGTGGGCGGAGCGGCGGTGGGGAGCGCGGTCGAGGTGACGGCCGCGCTCGCCCTGGGCTGCGGCGGCTTCTGCGGTGGCTGCTGCACCGGCCTGTGCGTCGGCTTGGCTGTGGCCGTGGTCTTCGGCTGCGGCGCGGACTTGGCCGTCGGCTTCTGCGTCGGCTTCTCGCCGGGCTTCCCCGTCGGTTTGTCGGTCGGCTTCCCGGTGGGCTTCTGCGTCGGTTTGTCGGTCGGTTTGCCGGTCGGCTTCCCCGTGGGTTTGTCAGTGGGTTTGTCGGTCGGCTTGTCGGTCGGCTTGTCGGTGGCCGCGGGGCTCGGCTGAGTGCTCGCCGTGGTGCCCGGCGCGGGCGAGACGCTCACCGCGACGGTCGCCGCCGGGGTGGCCTGCGATGTCGCCGCAGCGGTGGCCCCGCTGGGCGCAGGCGTGGGAGCGCCGCTCCCGGCCGATGCGGGGGTCGCGGTCGCGGTGGGCCCGCTGCTCGCGGTCGGCGGCGGCGCCCCCTGACCGCTCTGGCCGGGAGTCGCCGTGGCCGCGCCGCCGGCCGTCGGCTGCGGAGTCGTGGCGGTGCCCGGCCCGCCGTTCGGCCCCGGCTTTCCCTGTCCGCTCGGCGTCGGCTGGGCCTTCGTCAGGGGACCGCCGCCCGGCCGGTCTCCTCTGGTGCGGTGATGGTCACGCGTGCGATCACGGGAGTCGCGGGCCGTCCGATCATTCCTGTCGCGGTTGCGGCCGCCGGCGTCCCGATCGTGCGACGCGTGGGCCGTCCGGTCCCGGGTGGAGGTGCCGTCGGAACCGGCGCTCAGGGGGACTCCGGCGGATCCGCCGGAGTCGTGCGACTTCCCCGACGGGCCGCCGGGACCACCGGCGGAGTCGTGGACGGTGCCGGACGAGCCGGCGGAGGAATCGGGGCCGGACTTGTTCGCCGCTTGGGAGTCCGGCCCGGCGCCGTTCGGCACGTTCGCACCGGGGCCGGGTCCGTTCCCCTCGTCGTTCGAGGCCTTCGCGCCGTCGTCCGGTGCGTCTCCGGCGCTGTCGGGAGCACCGCCGGGAGCGCTGTCGGGTGTGTCGGCGGCGCCGTCCGAGGAGTGGTCGTGGGCCGGACCGGACGGACCATCCGGACCACCGGACGAGTCCTGCGGCGTACCCGGCGCACCAGCGGAGTCGCCCGACGAGTGATGGACCGTACCTGACGAACCGGGGCCTGCCTTGTTCGCCGTCTGCGTGTCGGGCGCGGCCTGGTGCGGCGCGTTCCCGGAGCCGCCCGGGGAGGAATCCGACGCGGAGTCCGACCCGGAGTCCGACGCGGAATCCGAGGAGGACGACGAGGAGGACGACGAGGACTCCGCGGAGTCGTCCGCGGAGTCGTTTGAGGTGGGCGCGGCCATGGGACCCGCGCCCTCTACCGGTGGAGGGGCGTCCCAGCCGGGCTCGGCCACGGCGGCCCAGGGCTGCGCGGCCACGGCGCCGCCGGTGGCGGAGACCGCGGCCAGGAGCAGGCCGGAGACCAGGGTGGCGCGCCGGGTGGACATTCGGGGGGTCATTGAGAGGCTCTTCCTCGATCTAGGGAGTGGGCCGGGGACCGATGAGGGACTTCCAGCCCGCCGCGGCGAACTCGGGCGTCCCTGGGAGAGCGGCTGCGGGCACGGACGGAGGCGTCGGGTCGGGGATGTTGACCCAGTCGCCCTTGTCCGCCCCGCGCATAGCGGGTCTCCACGCCATGAGCAGGCTCATGGCGTAGGGGCTGGAGTAGACGGGGCCGGTGGCGCCGGCGCCCGTGGTCGCCGTCACCTGGACCAGGACGGAGACCTGCACCTGGTCCTCGGAGCGGACCTTCCATTGGACGCCGATCGTCTGCGTCCGCAGCGCCGCCCCGGCGGGAAGGTCGCCTTCGGCGGGCAGGCCGAGGGTCTCCCGCCAGCCGCGTACGGCATCGCGCGCACCCTCGCGTGCCTCCTTGCGCTGGTCCGGCGGGGCGTACAGCGCGGCCGCCTGTTCGGCCTGGCCGACGTCGAGCGTCCAGGCGGCCTCCAACGCGGCGGCCGCCGCGGACGCCGCCCCGATCTCGCTGTGGGGGAAACCGACTGGATAGCCTCCGTCGCCCTCGTGCCCGGCGGGCGCCGCCAGCGCGACGGTCGGCGCCGCGACACGCATCGGCGTGGACGGCGGCGCCTCCGTCTGCCGCGTCTGCAGCACGATCACCGCCACGGCGATCACGGTGACGACCCCCGCGATGGCGACGACCAGGTGCCGGGGATCCCACCGACGCGGTGGTCCCAGGTCCCAGTCGAGCGCCGGATCGGGGATGACCGGTCCCATTACTTGCTCCGGTCCGGCCGCTGCCCGAACGCCTGCCCGGCCGCCGCGGCGAGGCGCAGGTACGCCCCGCGGGTCGTGGGCCGCAGCCGGGCGAGGTCGACCTCCGCGCCCTCTTTCAGGTGCGGGTCGAACGGCACCCGCACCACCGTGCGGCAACGCCCGGAGAAGTGTCGTTCGAGCAGGTCGACGTCGACGTGCGACTTGGGCTCGACCGCGTTCAGCACGACGATGGCGTTCTTGACGAGGTGGCCGTGCCCGTGGGCGGTGAGCCAGTCGAGGGTCGCGGCGGCCGAGCTCGCACCGTCCACCGCGACCATGGTGACCAGCACGATCTGGTCGGCGAGCTCCAGCGTGGCGCCCATGGCGCCGTGCAGGAGCCCGGTGCCGCAGTCGGTGATGCAGATGGAGTAGTAGCGCTCGATCAGATTGGCGACCGTACGGTAGTCCTCCGCGTTGAACGCCTCGCTGACGGCCGGGTCGGTGTCGGAGGCGAGCACCTCCAGCCGCGCGGACGACTGCGAGGTGAACGCGCGGGCGTCGGCGTACCGCACGATGTGCGGCGCCTCGGCCAGGAGGGTCCGGATGGTCGCCGCGGTCTCCGACTTGACCTTGATGCCGAGCGTTCCCCGGTCGGGGTTGGCGTCGATGGCGATCACCCGGTCGCCGCGCAGCGAGGCGAGCGTGTTGCCCAGCGCCGCCGTCGTCGTGGTCTTCCCCACCCCGCCCTTGAGGCTCATGACCGCGATCCGGTGGTGACCGCTGGCGACGGGCGTCTGGGCCTGCGCGATGAGCGTGCGGCGCTCCATCTCCGCCGCCGACTCCGAGGGAATGATCCGGCCGCCGGAGAGCTGGTAGACGAGCCGCCGCCAGCCGCCGGTGGGCTCCACACGGCGGTTGGTCAACAGGTGTTCGGCCGTGAGAGGCACGCTCTCCGGGAACTGCTCGGCGGGAGTAGGCACCGAAGTGTGGATCTCTGTCATGTCGGGTCCTTTCACCGAGGACGGAAGGAAACGGGGGCGGCGATCAACAGGTGCTCCATCGCACGGTGGCGGTGCCTTTCTTGCCCTTCGGGCCGTGCAGTTCGAGCGGCGCCGTCACGGGCGAGGGGGCCCCGCACCAGTAGCGGACGCGCAGCGCGCGCACGGTGAGCACGTCGGTATCCCCGGGCTTGAGCGTTCCGCTGGACGGCTCGACCACCAGGCCGGGAGCTGATATCCGCCATTTCACGGGCTTTCCGGAGGTTGTCGAGAGAGTGAGGGTGCCTCTCCCGAACGCGTCGAGGGTGATGACGGACGGCGTCTGAACGCCCCAGGCCCCCATCAGGAAGACACCCGGGGTGACGGGGGCGCCCTGTCCGCCGGGCCGCGCTGCATCCCCTGTCGCGGCGCTCCCCGCGGTGTTCTGGCCGCCGGGCTGCGCGGCACCTCCGGTCGTGCCGCCCCCTGCGGTGTTCTGGCCGCCGGGCTCCGCGGCGTCTCCGGTCGCGGCGGTCGCGG